>RKAY01000018.1 GCA_014846205.1 Collinsella aerofaciens
CAGGGCCTTGGGGTTCTGCGGCAGCAGCGCAGCCGAGGCCGCCCCGCGCACCATACGACCACGCTGCAGCTTGGCGGTCTTGGCCAGTACCGAAAGCATCGTCGACTTGCCGCAGCCGTTACCGCCCACAATCGCATGCACTGCACCGGCAGAAAACGTCACGTCGAGCCCGCGCAGCACCCAACCGGTAGCTCGGTCATAGCGAAACCAGCCCTCGCAAATAGCTGCCGCCGTACTCGTCGCCGCCCCCTGTGCGGGCCGGCAAGAGTCCAAAGCCAAAAGTCCCTCGCGACTACCCAAACTCGCCAGGTCACCCACATCTCTCACGCGACCGCCTTCAATCCGGTACGCGCACGTCGCATACTCGAGCATCGGGCGCGGCTGGTGCGTTGCCACGACAACCGTGCAGCCCAGCTCGCGGTTCACGCGGAACAGCGCATGCAGGAAGTTTTTCTCGGCAACGGGATCGAGCTGGGACGTGGGCTCGTCGAGCAGCAGCACGCGCGGGCGCAACGCCAGCACGGCTGCCAGCGACAGCAGCTGCTTGCGCCCACCCGAAAGCGTATCGGTATCGCGGTGGAGCCAGTCCTCCAGCCCAAAGAAATAGCTGGTCTCGGCCACGCGGCGGCGTATCTCGTCGCGCGCTAGCCCCAAGTTTTCCAGGCCAAACGCCATCTCGTGCCACACGGTCTCGCACACGATCTGGTTCTCAGGGTCCTGAAACACATAGCCCACGCGCTCCGCAGACGCCCGGACGTCCATACCGGCAACGCTCTCGCCCAGCACGCGCAGCTCGCCAGCGCCTTCGCCCGTCGGCGCAATCTCGGGTTTGAGCAGCGAGAGTAGCGTCGATTTGCCCGACCCGGTACCACCTACCAGCAGTGCAAACGCGCCTTGGGGAACAGACCAGTCGAGCTCGGCGAGTACCGGCGCCTCAGCCCCGGGGTAGGCAAAGCTCAGGCCCCGCACCTCAATCGCAGGCACATCGGAGCCGCACGCCCCGCCCGTTACCGAGCAGTCATCCAACCGGGTCATCAGCCAAACCTCTTCTCGTCAATCGCGCGCAGCACACAGGGCAACACCATCCAAGCCGCGTACACAATATAGCCAGGCCACGGCGCCGGCACCGAAAGCTGCGGGTAAAACGAATACTGCGTTGTTGCGGTCCATGCCACCGCCACCGCGGCGGCACCAAACACCGCAAGTCCAACCAGTGCGGCAGCGTCGCCGCGCCTCAGTCGATACCGCGCATACGTCGTACGGCGCGACACAGCACCCCACCCGCGCGAGCGCATCGCGTCCGCGCGCTCCAGCGAATCTTCCATGCCCCAGCCCATCAGCACGCTCGAGGCCCGCAAGCGCGAGTGCACGGGGTCGGCCGGCGCGCGCCCCGGAACATCAATCGCGTTCTGCACCGCCAGCACCGTGCGGCCGCGGCGCAAAAACTGCGGGATAAGCCGCATGCACACCGAGATCATGAGCGCGAGCACCGGCGCGGCGTTGCCCAGCAACGCGAGCACCTTGTCGTATTCGAGCATCGACGCCGCAGCCTCAAACCACAGCACGCTCGCCACAAACAGCCCGCCCATGCACAGGCCGTATACCATGCTCTCCAAATACACTGCGCGCATGCCGATGCGGAACAACTCCGTCGAGCCCGAGGCGCTAAACAGCGGATTCACCAGCGAGATAATCAAAATCACCGGCAGCTGCCAGCGAAACGCGTTCAGCGTGCGAGCAGCCCCGCGGGTCGCAAAGCCATATGCCAGCCCGCCCGCGAGCGATAGAGTGATCAGCACCGGTTGCATCGAGAACATGGTGAGCCCCAGCGTTAGCGCCATGTAGAGCGCAGGCACCGCTGGGTGCGACATCGAGAATGCCGCGACGGGCTCGCCGCCAAACTCCTCTCGTATGTTGTCCACGGGCACCCCCGTCCCCTCGCTCAAACAACAGCTCCGCAGCACCGCCAACGCCGCACACGAGCAGCGCAAACGCCACACCGCCGGCCCAAACCTCAGCCGCCACGACCCAAACGTTACGCGCTCATCATATGCCTGCGGTATCATATTGCGCCGTGTATCGTTTCCAAACACACGTCTCTATAACGTAACAGGAGATCACATGGACGCAACCGCAATTATCCTCGCTGCCGGCGAGGGCACCCGCATGAAGTCGAACCACTGCAAGGTTTCGCACAAGATCCTGGGTAAGCCCATGGTTCAGTGGATCGTCGACGCCACCATCAAGGCCGGCTGCAGCCGCGTCGTGGTCGTCATCGGCAGCCACGCCGACGAGATGCGCGCCCTGATCGACGGCGCCTACGCCAGCAGCGCCACCAAGGTCGAGTGCGTCGAGCAGACCGAGCGCCTGGGCACCGGTCACGCCGTGAAGGTCGCGCTCGAGGCCTGCGGCATCACGCAAGGCCCCGTCGTCGTGCTCAACGGCGACCTGCCGCTCATCACCGCCGACACCGTCGCCAAGTTCGCGCAGACCGTCGCCACCGGCGAGCTCGCCTGCACTGTCATGACCATGACCCCGCCCGATCCTTTTGGCTACGGCCGCATCAAGCTGGGTGCCGATGGTCAGATCGAGCGCATCATCGAACAGAAGGACTGCACACCCGAGCAGGCCGCCACGCTGCTGGAGTGCAACGCCGGCTGCTACGCCTTCGACGGCGCTCAGCTCGCCGCCCACATTAACGAGATCGGCAACGACAACGCGCAGTCCGAGTACTACCTGCCCGACATGCTCGAAATCCTCAAGGGTCACGGCCAAGCAGTCTCCATCTTCCACTGCGACGACTACCGCGACGGCCTGGGCGTCAACAGCCGCATCCAGCTCGCGCAGCTCACCGCCATCGCGCGCGACCGCATCAACGAGCACTGGATGGCCGAGGGCGTCACGTTCATCGACCCCACGCAGGCTTGGATCGGCCCCGACGCCACCATCGGCCGCGACACCGTCGTGTGGCCGCAGACGCACCTGATCGGCCACGTCACCGTGGGCGAGGAGTGCCAGCTCGGCCCCAACAGCCGTCTCACCGACACCACCGTCGGCAGCGGCTGCACCATCGATGAGACCATCGCCATCGAGGCCGTCATCGAGAATGGCGTCGACTGCGGCCCGCGCGCCTACCTGCGCCCGGGCACCCACATGCTCGACGGATCCAAGGCCGGCACGCACGTGGAGATCAAGAAGTCCACGATCGGCGAGGGCTCCAAGGTGCCGCACCTGTCCTACATCGGCGACACCACCATGGGCTCCGGCGTCAACGTGGGCGCGGGCTCCATCACCTGCAACTACGACGGCGTCCACAAGCACAAGACCGTCATCGGCAAGGATGCCTTCATCGGCTCCGACACCATGATGGTCGCGCCCGCCCAGATCGGCGACGGCGCGCTCGTGGCCGCCGGCTCCGTCATCACCGAGCCGGTCCCGGCCGACGCACTTGGTCTGGGCCGCGCCCGTCAGGTAAATATTGAGGGCTGGGCCGCCGATTATCGCCGCCGTCTGCACGAGGACGACGAGGTATAACGTTTTACCAAGCATCTAAGGAGCTGTTCCCATGGGGACGGCTCCTTTTTCTATGCTGACCTGCGCGGCCGGATGAGTGGTCGGTTCGTGTCCGTTGACGGTAAAGACGTTATCAAGACTCGATAAACCCCGCCGCGCGGTTACAATGCAACAAGGCATCTATATGGCATTCGATATAAAGGAGAAGGGTAATGCCGATTAATGATCCCGAGAAGTCGGAGAATATGCGCAAGTCCATCCGCGTGTATTCCGGTTCCTCCAACCGTCCCCTCGCTCAGAAGATTGCTGAGTACCTTGGGGTCGAGCTTTCGGGCCTTACGCTAAAGCAGTTCGCCAATGGTGAGATTTACGCCCGCTACGACGAGACCGTCCGCGGCGCCGACGTCTTCCTGATTCAGTCCGTGGCCGGCGGCAACGTCAACGACATGCTCATGGAGCTGCTCATCGCCACCGACGCTGCCAAGCGCGCATCCGCCCGCTCCATCACCGCCGTCATCACCCACTACGGCTATGCCCGCCAGGACCGCAAGGCCGGCCCGCGCGAGCCCATCACCGCCCGCCTCGTCGCCAACCTGCTCGAGCGCGCCGGCGTCAACCGCATCATCACCCTCGACCTGCACCAGGGTCAGATCCAGGGCTTCTTCGATATCCCGGTTAACCACCTGTCCGCGCTGCCGCTGTTTGGCCAGTACTACAACGACATGCACTTCGACACCGACAACCTGGTTGTCGTCTCCCCCGACGTGGGTCGTGCCAAGGCCGCCAAGAAGCTGTCCGACATGCTCGGCTGCGACCTGGCCATCGCCCACAAGGGCCGTCCGCGCCACAACGCCGCCGAGGTCATGGGCATCATCGGTGACATCAAGGGCAAGACCTGCATCATCAACGACGACATGATCGACACCGCTGGCACCCTGTGCGCCAACGTCAAGGAGCTCAAGGCTATGGGCGCTGGCGACATCTACGTCTGCGCCACCCACGGCATCTTCTCCGGTCCGGCCATCGAGCGTCTGAACGACGCCCCGATCGTCGAGTGCGTCGTCACCGACGCCATCCCCGTCGAGGTCGGCGGCAAGATCAAGACCATCTCGGTCGCCGAGGAGTTCGCTCAGGCCATCTCCGCCGTTTACCACGAGGAGCCCGTCTCCACGCTCGTCGGCGGCGACTTCGCGCTGTAATCGCATCGTCCTTGCAACCCGGCGCTTCGCCGTCGGAACAGAAGAAGCCCCCGCGCTCCCCCTTGCTTCGCAAAGGTCGCGCGGGGGCTTCTTCTGTTCCGACGGCTCGCTCTGCCGCGGCCGCGCTTTTGTCTGGTGGGATTTCGCTGAAACGAAGTCTCGCCTTCGGCGGGCGTGGTAGCCTTTGTCGTTGATTAAACTTTTATGTGTAACGGAAGGACAAATATGGCAGCTGCACAGCCGCTTAAGATTCGCATGGTTGCCGGACTTGGCAACCCTGGCGAGGAATATGCCGAAACCCGCCACAACGCTGGCTTTAAGGCAATCGACGAGCTGGCCCGTCAGGCCGGTGTCACGTACTGGAAAAACCAGGCAGGCGCCGAGGTCGCGCTCATCAACATCAACGACCCCGAGGAAGAGGGCGGCAAGCGCCAGATTGTGCTGGTCAAGCCGCAGTCGTACATGAACACCTCGGGCGGCCCCATCTCCAAGCTCTGCCGCGAGTACAAGATCAAGGCCGAGGAGCTGCTCGTGATTCACGACGAGCTCGACATTCCCGCCGGCGACGTACGCGTCAAGGTGGGCGGCGGCCACGCCGGCCACAACGGACTGCGCTCCATCATCGACAAGATGGGCAGCCGCGACTTTAGTCGCATCCGCACCGGCATCGGCAACCCTCCCGGCAAGATGGCCGTGGCAGACTATGTGCTCAAGCAGCTGCGCGCCCGCGAGGCCGAGGACTTCCAGGACACCTGCGCCCGCGCCGCAGACGCCGCCGGTTTGGCCATCGTCCACGGCGTAATCTACGCCCGCGATCACGTAAACGGCGCCGCTTCCGCCAACGGCAAACACTAAAACCTACCAAAAAGGGACAGGTTTATTTTGGCAGGTTTTATCTGCGGAAACGCCGCAGCCGGCACATCGCAATAAACACGCTGCCGCCATACATGCATAACACCCCAAAGGGGGCCGGCCTCAAAGAAGCGTGAGGCCGGCCCCCTTTGTCGTTTTGCCTGATAAAACCGAACAAAATAAACCTGTCCCTTTTTGGTAGGTCACTTTTCCCGCCTGCCAAAGAAACACGTAAGCGACATTGCCATGAGGGTATAATTTGCACCGTATGTCTGCACAACGCCTGTGCGCGTACGGTTTTATTCGGGCTACCGTCCATTTCCGTGGAGGCACGGTTCGGCAGCCCTAACAAGAGAGGGGTTCTATGTATAAGATCCTGGAGAAGACGCAGTTCTCGGAGAAGGTGTTCAAGTTCCGCATCGAGGCGCCTGCAATCGCCAAGCATGCGCACGCTGGACAGTTCCTCATGGTCCGCGCCAACGAGACGGGCGAGCGCGTCCCGTTTACCCTGGCCGGCTGGAACGGTGACGAGGGCTGGGTCGAGTTCATCTTCATGGTGATCGGCAAGACCACCGAGATGCTGTCCACCTACGAGGCCGGCGAGTCGCTGCGCGACGTCGTGGGCCCGCTGGGCGTTCCCACCGAGATGGCCGAGGGCCCCTGCGCCGTCATTGGCGGCGGCGTCGGCCTGGCAATTGCCTTCCCGGTCGCCAAGCACCTGGTCGAGACCGGTCACGAAGTTCACGCCATCATGGGCGCCCGCACCAAGGACCTCCTGCTCATGGAGGACCAGTTCCGCGAGCTCCTCGACGAGGACCACATCCACATCACCACTGACGACGGCTCCTACGGCGAGCAGGGCGTTGTCACCGCTCCGCTGGAGCGCCTGCTGCAGGACAAGGCCGTGAGCCAGGTCTTCTGCGTCGGCCCCGTTCCGATGATGAAGTTCTCGACCCTCACCGCCCAGAAGTACGACACCCCCATCACCGCGTCCCTCAACCCCATCATGGTTGACGGCACCGGCATGTGCGGCTGCTGCCGCGTCGAGGTGGGCGGCGTGACCAAGTTCGCTTGCGTCGACGGCCCCGACTTCGATGCCACCCTGGTCGACTGGGATGACCTTCGTGCCCGCCAGGCCGCTTACCGTTCCGAAGAGGGCGAGTCCCTCAAGGCCTATGAGGAAAAGAGCTGCGCATGCCACTAGTTAACGGTCGTTTCGTTGCCGATATGAAGTCGCCCCGCACCCCCGATAACGAGGAGCCGGCTGCCGAGCGCGCCTGCGACTTCCGCCCCGTCGACAAGGGCTTCACCGAGGAGATGGCGCTGGCCGAGGCCGAGCGCTGCCTCAACTGCAAGAAGCCGTTCTGTGTTGAGGGCTGCCCCGTCAACATCAACATTCCCCGCTTTATCGAGCAGATCCGCGCGAAGGACTTCGGCGGCGCTCTCGATACCATCCGCGAGGACTCCATGCTTCCCGCCATCTGCGGCCGCGTCTGCCCGCAGGAGAACCAGTGCGAGGGCAAGTGCATCCGTGGCAAGAAGTCCGAGCCCGTGGCCATCGGCCAGCTCGAGCGCTTCCTGGGTGACCGCCCCGAGTTCGCCTCCACGCCCAAGATGGCCCCCAAGAACGGCAAGAAGGTCGCTGTCGTCGGCTCCGGCCCGTCCGGCATCACCTGCGCCGGCGAGCTCGCCCGCAACGGCTTTGACGTCACCGTCTTTGAGGCCTTCTTCACCGGCGGCGGCGTGCTGGTCTACGGCATCCCCGAGTTCCGTCTGCCCAAGGCAGTCGTCAAGCGCGAGATTGACGGCCTGGAGGACATGGGCGTCAAGTTTGAGTACAACTCCGTCGTGGGCAACATGGCCACGGCCGAGGAGCTGTTCGAGCAGGGCTTCGACGCCATCTACGTGGCGACCGGCGCTGGCCTGCCCAAGTTCCTCAACGTCCCCGGCGAGAACCTGCCCAACGTCTTCTTCGCGAACGAGTACCTCACCCGCGTGAACCTGATGAAGGCCAACAAGTTCCCCGAGTACGACACCCCCACCAAGCACGGCAAGAACGTCGTCGTCTTTGGTGGTGGCAACGTGGCTATGGACGCCGTCCGTACCGCCAAGCGCCTGGGCGCCGAGCATGCCATCATCGCCTACCGTCGTACCGAGGACGAGATGCCCTGCCGTCGCGCCGAGCTGCACCATGCTAAGGCCGAGGGCGTCGAGGTTCTGCCGCTCGTCTCCCCGCTCGAGTTTGTCGCTGGCGAGGACGGCTCCGTGTGCGCCGTCAAGGTCCAGAAGATGGAGCTCGGCGAGCCTGACGAGTCCGGCCGTCGTCGCCCGGTGCCCATCGAGGGCGCCATCGAGGAGATCCCCTGCGACGTCGCGATCTCGGCTATCGGCACCAACGCCAACCCCTTCGCTGCCAAGATCGGCGGCAAGATGGAGCTCAACAAGTGGGGCTACATCGTTGCCGACGAGGAGACCGGCCAGACCACCGATCCCCGCATCTGGGCCGGCGGCGACATCGTCACCGGTGCCGCCACGGTCATTCTGGCGATGGGCGCCGGCAAGAAGGCCGCCGCTTCCATCACCAAGAGCCTGCTGGGCGAGTAATCACCTGCAGCACTAGCCATCAAACGGCAAAGTCCCCGTCGAGCACACGCCCGGCGGGGACTTTTTCTATACCGGCCGCCCAAACCACCACGATGGGGGCAGGCACCCTTGTGGTGGTTTTGGTCGGTTAAGCTTCGAGCTGGGCTACTTTGTAGCGGTAGGCGGCGGCGATGACGTCCTTGCAGCCCTCGCGGCCCAGCTTGGCGCGGTTGACGACGATGTCTTTACCGCTCGTCATCTTCCACTTTCCGGCACTGTAGCGCTTATAGAACGCCTCGCGCGCCTTCTGCTGCTGCTTGACCAGCTTGGCGCCCTTCTTTTTGTTAAGGCCACGCTTCTTGCGCACAATCTCGACGCGGTCCTCAAAAGGAGCGGTCACCAATACGGCAATGTGATTGGGGTTGTTGCGCAGCAGGTAGTCGGACAGACGGCCTTCGATAATGCAGCTCTCGGTCTCGCCCAGATCCAAAATCACCTGGCTCATCTTTTGGAACAACTTGTCCGAGTACGAGCGCGCGTCGTAGCGGTCGGGCAGGAACGCCATGTTCTCCACGGCCAGACGCTCGTCGTAGGCGGCCATCTTGTCGAGCGACTCGCCTGCACGCAGCGACGCACGTACCAGCAGCTCGTTATCGTACAGCGGAATCCCCAACTCGTCGGCAAGCATGCGGCCAATCTCGTGGCCCTCGGCGCCAAAGTCGCGCGCGATGGTAATGACCACAGGATTCTTCTTGTTCTCCAGATCGCTCATCGCGATTCCTTTCTAACAGATGAGAAAAAAGCTGTTTATCGCCTTTTCCCACGATAGCGTACCTGGGTTTTCCTGGTGCCCAAGATTGGCCTGAAAGAGGAGCGACGCGTACTTTGGTACGCGAGCGACGGTTTGAAGGCCAAGGTTGGGTGCCAGGGAAAGCCAGGCTATGCGGCCACGATGCGGCGTTGATACGCCCTCACCAGCAACGAGATACCAAAGTTGAGCACAAAGTACATCGCAAACACCAGGCCGTAGAGCATAAGCACCTGCGACAGATCGATCGCGTGGGCCATCACGACGTTTGCCGTGTACATGAGCTCAGCCACGTTAATGCCCGAAAGATACGAGCTGTCCTTAATGACGGTCGTGCACTGACTAAACAGCGCCGGAATAATCGTCTTAAACGTCTGCGGCAGAATAATGTAGCGCATGGTGGCAAAGAAGCCAAAACCCTGGCTTTGCGCTGCCTCAAACTGGCCACGCGGAATCGAGTTGAGACCGCCGCGCACAATCTCAGCCATAACAGCGCTGGTAAACAGCGTAAAGGCGATGGTCGAAATCACAATGTCCAAACCCTGCACCGTAAAGTAGATAAACAGGATCCACAGCAGGTTTGGCGTGCAACGGAACAGCTCGATATAGGCGCTCACCAAAATGCGGAACGGGCGGGGCGCATAGCTTTTAACAAGCGCCAGCACCGTGCCGAAGATGAGCGAGAAAAAGATCGACAGCGCCGAGATCTCGATTGTCTTAACAAAGCCGCCCCAAATGTAGAGCAGGTTGGTCGCGTTGAAGATTTCCATGCGCTAGGCCTCCTCTACGTTGTCGAGCCCCAGCTCGGCCAGGCTCACGCCGCGCGGACGCTCCTTGGAGCGGCGCTCGAGCCACTGCACCAGCATGGCGAGCGGAAAGCAGATGATGAAGTACATAAGGCAGCAGACGATGTATCCCTGCAGGTAACCGTACAGACTCACAAAGTTGTCGGAACGGTACATAAGGTCGCCGCCGGCCACAAGCGCCAGCACCGATGTGTTCTTGACCAGGTTGAGCGCCTGGTTACACAGCGGCGGCAGAATGATCTTGAATGTCTGGGGCAGCACGATGTACCAGTACGCCTGTGCACGGGTGAAGCCCTGGCTCTGGGCCGCCTCCATCTGACCGCGCGGAACGGCCTCGATACCGGTGCGGATGACCTCCGAGATGTAGGCCGCGTGATACAGGCCCACGCCCAAGAAGCCCAGCACGAACGGCGCGATACGCACCGGCTGGTCGGCACCGGTTATGGCCTGCAAAAACTGCGGACCGGCCATGTACATAAAGAGCACCTGCACGGGCAACGGGGTGTTCTGGTAAAACTCCACGTACACGCGGCTTATGGCGCGCAGCACGCGCGAGCGAGTGGTAGAGAACACGCCCAGCAGCGTGCCCAGCACCAGCGACAACAGCAGACCGGCAACGACCACCTGCAGCGTCACGCCAAAGCCCTCCCAGAAGGGCCCCATGTTTTGAAATGTCGTCGACCAACGGTCGGCGTCAAATAATCCTTCGAGCATTTGATTCCTTCCTTGGACGATGCGCCTATACAAGGCCCCAGGTCTTGACCTCTTGGTCGAGCCAGCCATCGGCTAGGCGATCGCAAATCACCTGATCGACCACAGCCGAAAGGTCGCAGCCCTTCTTGGTCGCCACGCCGTAGCCCTGCTCGCCAAACTTGACCTCGGGCTGCAGCAGCTCAACAGTCTCGTTCATGTAACCGGCCAGCGTGGAGCGGTCCATGGCAAAGACGTCGATATTGCCGGCGTCGAGCGAACTCTTGATGATGGGGTAGCCGCTAAAGGCCCTAAACTCGGGCTTGCAGCTAAAGCCGTTGTCCTTGATCATCTGCTCGATCAGGCCCTGCGTGGTAGCACCCTGGCTCACGCCGATGACCTTGCCGTCCAGGTCCTCAATCGAGGTAAAGCCCGAACGCTTCTTGACCATGAGTCCTACGTAGTCGGTGCGGTACGGCGTCGAGAAATCCCAGCTCTTCTTGCGCTCGTCGGTGATGGTGTAGGTCGCCGCGACCACGTCGAGTTGGCCGTTATCGATCAGCGGGCCGCGCGTCTTGGGCGTTACGTCGGTAAACTCGACAAGCTCCTGGGCACGGGCCTCCTTGTAGCTCACACCAAAGACGGCAGCGGCGATCTGGTAGCACAAATCGACTTCCATGCCCTCAAAGCGGCCCTTGGCAGTGTCGTAATAGCCGTAGCCGGGAACATCCTTCTTAACGCCGGCATTCAGATGGCCACGCGACTTAATGGCCGCAAGCTTGGACCCCTTGTCGGAACCCTCGCCGCTGGTGGAGTTACCGCAACCGGCAAGCGCGGTCCCCGTCAGTGCGAGCATGCCGGCGCCCGCCAGCTGCAAAAAGTGACGGCGCGACACGGCCGCCCTCGTCATATCCGTCATGTCCATCACCGCGCCTAGTGCAGAATCTTGGACAGGAACTCGCGGCAGCGCGGGTTCTCGGGGTTATCGAAGAAGTGCTCGGGCGTACCCTCCTCCAGGATGCGGCCGTCCTCCATAAAGATGACGCGGTCGGCCACCTGGCGCGCAAAGCCCATCTCATGCGTCACGCAGATCATGGTGATATCCTCCTGCGCGAGCTCAATCATAACGTCCAGAACCTCCTGGACCATCTCGGGGTCGAGCGCCGAGGTCGGCTCGTCAAACAGGATGATGGGCTGCTTGGTGCACAGGGCACGGGCGATGGCGATGCGCTGCTGCTGACCGCCCGAGAGATTCTGCGGATACTCGCCGGCCTTATGCGCCATGCCGACACGCTTGAGCGCGGCAATGGCGATCTCGGTCGCCTCCTCCTTGCTCTTCTTTTGCAGCTTGATGGGCGCGAGCGTCAGGTTGCCGAGCACCGTCATGTTGGGATACAGGTTGAACTGCTGAAACACCATGGAACTATACTTGCGAGCCATCTCCAGGTGGTTCTTTTTGGTGAGCGGCGTACCGTCGATGATGACCTCGCCCGACGTGGGCTCCTCAAGATAATCGACACAGCGGATGAGCGTCGACTTACCCGAGCCGGAAGGCCCGATCATTACGAGCTTCTCGCCGCGCTTGACGGTGAGATTGATATCTTTGAGCACATGCAGGTCGCCAAAGTACTTGTTGAGATGCTTGATCTCGATCATGTCTGCCATGAATGTCCCTTCCCTGCGTTTACACGAGTTGAACTATTGTACGGAAAGAACCACGTTTCCGCAGCCCACACTGCATCCCCGTAAAGAACCCGCAATCTTCCACCTACTCATTGGGGACAGACTTAAATGAGTACCCGCTCATTGGGTACTCATTTAAGTCTGTCCCCAATGAGCACTTGTTGAGCATAAGTCAGCGAAAACCCGTACACGCGAGCAAGGTGACGTGAAATGAAAGGGCGCAGACCTTATGGTCGCGCCCTTGAAATTGAACGTCAGATTGCCGCGTGTACGGGTTTGCAGCGTCGAGCCGTTACGCGGTTTGGTAAAACCGCGTAACAAATTACGCAAGCTTTGCGCCGACGATCTTTGCCGCGGCCGGCTTGTCGAAGTTGCCACCGGTGGCCTTGCCCAGAGCGCCCATGACCTGGCCCATCTGCTTCTTGGACGTGGCGCCCAGCTCGGCGATAACCTGCTCGATCAGCGCCTCGAGCTCCTCGCCCGAAACCTGCGCGGGCAGCAGGCTCTCCAGAATCTTGACCTGCTCGGTCAGGTTGTCGGTACGCTCTTGGTCGGTGCCGGCCTTGATGGACATCTCCAGCGTCTCGCTCGTCTGCTTAATCAGACGCTTGATCATGTTGTTGACGTCTTCCTCGGTCACATCGCGGCGCTCGTTGACCTCAATATTCTTCACCTCGGCCTTGACCTGGCGAATGATGGACAGGCGAACCTTGTCCTTAGCCTTCATGGCCGCGATCATTTCCTTCTGCAGCTCTTCGTTGGTCATCTGTAAATCCTCCTCGATAGCGTGGGCGGCACTCGCGCG
>RKAY01000046.1 GCA_014846205.1 Collinsella aerofaciens
GTCATCGCCCAACGCCCCCCCCAGTCGGCTCACGAGCGGCGAGCTGTCGGCCATGCGGGCATCGAGCTTCTTTTGGCTGGCAAGCTCCGAGCGCACCTCGGAAAGCTTGTTCCGCGCCTCGCTCTCGCGGGCACGCAGGTCCTTAAGGGCAGCGCGGGCGACCTCGGTGGCCTCGCGCGCATCGACCTGGGCTTGACGAGCCTGATCGAGTGCGCCGTCGAGCTCCTCAGCACGGTCGCGACGGCTCTCGAGCGAGGCCGTGACCTCCTCGAGCTGCTCGTCGATCTGCTCCAGGCGCGAGGCATACATGTTGTCCTCGACCTCGGCGTTGCTCAGCGAGTCCTTCACCTTGGCGAGCTCGAGCGCGGCGTTATCGGCCACGCGCTGCACGTCGCGCTGCCCGCGCGTGAGCTGCGAAATCTGATTGTCGAGCGCAACGCGACGCTCGTGGAGCGCTGCGGCGGCAGGTCCGGCGGCGTCAACGTCCTCCTGGGCCTGCATATGCGCACCGGTCACTTCCTCGAGCTGGGCGCGCGCATCCTCGAGCTCCTCGACCACGCGACGGCGCTGATGCTCGGAGCCCGAGATCT
This sequence comes from Collinsella aerofaciens, assembly GCA_014846205.1. The sequence goes on from RKAY01000046.1 coordinate 591, forward strand.
GCCCGCGCATGTCGGACAGGCGCGACACCATGTTGTGGCCCTTTTCCTCGAGCAGGCGCATGTCGGAGTTAATGCGTCCGACCACGTCTTGCATATGGCGGCGTTGCTCGCCCAGGTCGCCCACAAACAGGCCTTTTTCCTCGAGCATGACCTGGAGCTTCTCGAGCTCGCGCTCTTTCTCGCCCAAGCGGTACTGCGCAAGCTCAAGCTCGGCCGCTCCCTCTTTGGAGCGGCTCTCCAGGTCGTTCCACTGCGACTGCAGGGAACGCAGCTCGTCAACGGCCAGCATCTGCGTAAGCTCGTTTGCGCGCGAGGACAGCTCTTTGTACTTGCGCGCGCGATCGACCTGACGCTCAAGCGGGCGCAGCTGGCGGGCGATTTCCTTATTGATGTCGCGGGCACGGGTCAGGTGCTCGTCCATCGACTTGATCTTTTTAAGCGCACGCTCCTTGCGGCGCTTGTGCTTGGAGATACCGGCGGCCTCCTCGATGAGGACGCGGCGCTCCTCGGGGCGGCTCTGCAAAATGGCGTCGAGCTTGCCCTGACTGATGATGGAATGCGTATCCTTGCCCAGGCCCGAATCGTGCAGAATGTCCTGAATGTCCATCAGGCGGCACGGACTCGAGTTGATGAGATACTCGCTCTCGCCCGAGCGATACATGCGACGGGTGATGGCGACTTCGTCAAAGTCGACGGGCAGCATATGGTCCGAGTTATCGAGCACCAGCGTGACCTCGGCCACACCCACCGGCTTGCGCGCCGACGAGCCCGAGAAGATGACGTCCTCCATGGCCTGACCGCGCAGCTGCTTGGCGCTCTGCTCGCCCAGGACCCACAGGATGGAGTCGGAGATGTTCGATTTTCCCGAGCCGTTGGGACCGACGATGACGGTCAGGCCCGGCTCAAATGACATATGGGCGCGGTCGGCAAACGACTTGAACCCTTTGAGCGTGAGGGACTTGAGATACACGGTTCCTCGCTTAAACAGGCTTCTTGTTGAGGATCACGCCGTTGGTGGTATAGCCCATGCGGTCGAGCGCCTCGAGCGCAGCGGCTCCCTCGGCCTCCTTCTTGGAGGAACCAGTGCCGCGGCCTTGACGAATACCGTCGATGAGCACCACAGCGGTAAAGGTGGGCGCATGCGCGGGGCCCTCGGAGCCAACCAGCTTATATGCCGGAGGCTCGTGGCCGTCGGCCTGCACGCACTCCTGCAAAAACGACTTGGGATTCGCAGGGTGTTCGGCACGCTCGGAAGCCAAGTGCGGCTTAAGGGTGCGGTGAATAAACTCCGCCGCGGCATCCCAACCAGCATCCAGGTATAGCGCGCCCACGAGCGACTCATAGACGTTCTCGAGCGCCGAATGCAAGCCGCGTGCGCCCGTACCGGTCTCGGAGGCGCCAAAGATGATGATATCGTCGATACCCAGCTCGTGGGACACTTCCGACAACGTGGCGCCCGAGACGAGCGACACCTTCAAGCGGGTGAGCTTACCCTCGTCAAACTCGGGATAGGACTCAAAGAGCGAACGGGCGACGACGGCACCCAAAATGGAATCGCCCAAAAACTCCAGGCGCTCGTAGCTTGCCGAGACTGGCAGGCCTTCGACTGCCGAAGGATGCGTGAGGGCGGCGCGCAGCAGCACCTTGTCATTGAACTCGTGACCCAGAATCTCCTGGGCGCGCGTAAGTCGTTCGGATAAAGCCAAGACTTAGGCCTCCTTGGCAGCTTCGATAGCGTCGACGGCGTCGGCGACAGAGTTAAGCGAGAGCAGGGTCTCATCATCGATTTCGAGGTCGAACTCGTCCTCGATAGCCGTAACCAGCTGCAGGCGCTCGAGCGAGTTGGCATCGAGGTCGTCAAAGGTGGTCTCATCGCTAATTTCGGCAACATCGACGCCCAGAACGTCAGCAGCGACCTCGGCGATCTTGTCGAAGATTTCGGAGCGGTCCATAGCGCTTCCTCTCATAGTGCATGAATACCAAAAGAATGGTACCGCCCGGGCGGTACCAAGACACGGTTCTGATTCTACCCCACGACGCACGCCCCGAGGCGCATAACGCCGCTGTTATAAAACGATGCCGTCCATGGAGTTGGCGACGTTCTCGACCAGTCCGGCACGTACGGCCTCAGCCGCGGCGAGCGTGCCGTTTTTGACAGCCTCGACCGACGTGGCGCCGTGGCCGATCAAGACCACACCGCGCAGGCCCAGCAGGATGGCGCCGCCCTTGGCATCGCCAGAAAGCTTGGCCTTAATCTCGCGCATCTGCTTTTTGATGAGCAGCGCGGCGATCTTGGTGCCGAGCGAGGACATAAAGGCGCCCTTGAGCTCCTGCAGCAAAAACTTGGCAGCGCCCTCGGTAGCCTTGAGAGCGATATTACCCGACATGCCGTCGGCAACAACGACATCGAAATTGCCCGAGGTGAGATCGGTGCCTTCGCAGTTGCCCACAAAGCCCGGAACTGCGGCCTTCATAGCAGGGAAACAGGCCTTGGTAAAGTTGGAACCCTTCTCATCCTCGGTGCCATTGGCGAGCAGGCCCACGCGGGGATGCTCAACGCCCAAGACGACGCGCGCATAGGCGCTACCCATCTGCGCAAAGCGCACCATATCGTCCACCTCGACATCGGGGTTGGCACCCATGTCGCACAGCACCGTCAGGCCGCCGGCACGATTGGGCAGCGCATTGGTCAGGCACGGGCGCACCGGCTGCTTCTTACCCTCGGCCATATATCGAAACGGCGTGACGTAGGCGGTCGCGGCGGCTGTCATGGCACCGGTAGAGCCGGCGGAGAAAAACGCGTCCGCGTTGCCCTTTTTGATGGCGCGACAAGAAAGCACGATCGACGACTTACGCTTGGTCATCACGGCGCGAATGGGGTCGTCGTCCATGGCGATAACGTCGGGTGCCTCTAGGGCCTCGACGCGCGCATGGGAGGCGGCAAAGGGATTGACGATTTCGGCGGGACCGGCAGCCAGGACCTCGATATCGGGATCCGCCGCAAGCGCCGCCTCGATACCATCGAGAACAACCTGCGGCTTCTCGTCTCCACCCACAACGTCTACACAAACGCGAACGTTACTCATATACATGCTCCTTATACAAAAATGGCCGACTCAATGAGCCGGCCATTGTGGTTCCAGTTGGAACGGCATCGCATCCAGAGTATACCGTTACTCGGTAACGATAACCTCGCGGTCCTTGTAGAAACCGCAGCTAGGGCACACGTGGTGCGGGAGCTTGACGGCACCGCAACGGGGGCACGTGGACTGAGCCGCAGCCGAGATCTTCATGTTGGCGGAACGACGGGTGTGAGTGCGGATACGACCCTGCTTTTGTTTAGGTACGGGCATAGTGACCTTCCTTATGAACTATCCAGTGTGGCGATTACGCGCAAGTAGCAATACTACCACAGTTTTACTCGTCAAGCTTGAGATTCTTCAATGCTGCAAATGGATTTTCCGTGGCTTCGGCCCATTCGGCCTCGGCTTGAGCGGCGCAATCACATTGCTCCACGTTGAGATTGACGCCGCAAACGGGACAAAGACCGCGACAATCGGGCTTGCAGAGCACCACAAACGGCGTGTCCATGACAACGGCGTCGTTGATGGGCTCGCCCAGATCGACGACGCGATCCTCGCCCAGGAGCTCGTAGCCGTCTTCGTAGGCCTCGGGGTCCTCGGGCTCATGAAAGAGATAGAACTCCTCGATCTCGCCGGCAATGTCAAACGAGGCAGGCTCCAGGCAACGGTCGCACTCGCCGGTGGCGTGCGCGCGAACCATGCCGGTAAGCAGAACACCGGTGCCGGCATTGGTAAAGACCACGTCGTAGTCGATACCGTCCTGCAGCTGGTACTCCTTCTCGCCCACCGTGTAGGCAGCGACATCGACCTTGCCGGTCAGCGGATACGAGTCTCCAGGAAACTCGAGCTGCTCGGAAAGATCGACGGTTACGCTCGGGAACTCAGCCATTACCACTGACCATTCTGCTGGGCGGCGCCCTCGTTGAGCTGCTGGCGGCAACGGGTGACGGTGCCAGTCAGGCTCTTGAGGTTCTCCTCGAGGTGCGTAAAGACCTGCTCGGCGTAATCCTCGGCAGCATAGCGCGTCTCGCGCTCATACTGCTGGGCACGGTCGCGGATATCGTCAGCCTGCTGCTGCGCTAGGCGGACAATTTCCTGCTCACCGGCAATGGTGAGGGCCTGCTGCTGAGCGTCGGCGATAATGGAATCGGCCTGAGCGGCGGCGGAAGCCATAAGCTCCTCGCGCTCCTTGAGGATACGGCGGGACTTCTGCCATTCCTCGGGATAGCTCATGCGGATCTCATCGAGGATGTTAAAGAAGACGTCGGCATCGATGACCTTCATCTGGGCGTTCTTGCCGAACGGCGTCTTAGCCTCTTCGATGAGCCCCTCGAGCTCGTCGACAAGACTCACGATCCTGTCGCCAGGAAAATTCTCGCCCGGCATCCGGTCTCCTTTCATAGGTAACATATCATCGTGTTAGTTTACCACATGCCACCTGGCAATAAAAAACGTCACGAAAAGCGATGTTTAAGCGCCTCGACCACATTAGCCGGCACAAACGTCGAAACGTCACTACCGAGCGAGGCGATCTGGCGCACCACCGAGCTCGAGATGTAACCATACTGCGGAGCACTCATGACAAAGATGGACTCTAGCTCGTTATCCAGGCGGTAGTTGAGGTCGGCTTGTTGCAGCTCATACTCAAAGTCGGTCATAGCGCGCAGGCCCTTGACCACGGCTCCGGCGCCCTGCTCGCGAGCAAAGTCGACGAGCAGGCCGGTAAAGGGCAGGACCTCGACGCCATCGATATCACCGAGTGCCTCGCGGGCCAGTGCCACGCGCTCGTCGAGCATAAAGGTGGTGCCCACGCCGTTTTTGCCCTGCGACTCGGCAACGGCCACGATCACACTGGGAAAGATGCGGCGGGCGCGGCGGATGACGTCGATATGGCCAAACGTGATGGGATCGAAGGTACCCGGAACGATGACGCGGTTAATGGTGTCACTCATGGACATCCTCCTGAAACGTCGTGCCGTCGCTGTCATCGGCATCGGTGGCGGTATCGTCATACTCGCCCTCGCCAACCCAACGGAGCAGGTCGACCGAGGTGATGCCATAGCGTTTCTCACGCACGGTTACAAAGCCGGCAGGATGTGCACCCGCGTCGGCCGCAGCATGCTCAAACAGAGCATAGGCGCCCGGGGTGAGCAGACCCTGCTGGGCCAGGTTCTGCAGCAGCTCTTCAACCGGCTTGGCACCAAAAGCATAGGGCGGGTCGAGCAAGACCAGATCGAAGGGGCCGCCCGGCACGCGGCCGCGCGAAGCGCTCGCAAGGACATCGCCCGTCACCACACGCCAACGCGCGCGATCGCGGCAGAGCGACTCGATATTCTTGGTAATGAGCCTCGCGGCATTGCGATCGATCTCGAACGTCGTGAGCGAACGGGAGCCCCGCGAGAGCATCTCGATGCCTAGGGCACCGGAGCCGCCAAAGGCATCCAGTACGCTGACCTCGTCCAAATCGAAGTCGAAGGCCGATAGGACCATGGATGCGCACGCCTCGCGCACGCGGTCGGTCGTCGGACGCGTAACATCGCGACCGCGCGGCTCTTCGATCTTGCGACCGCGCCATTCACCGCCGATGATTCTCATCCTCCGCTGACCTCCTTAAAGATATGTCGATAACGCGTGGCAACCGCATCGCGCAGGGGACGCGTCGCCACAGAGTCAAGGTTGCTAGCATACCGCAAGAGCTCGACCGCGTCCAAGTGCGCCCACTCGATGAGTTCCTCGTCGGCATCAAGGTCGACAAAACGCAGGGTCACGCCACCATGCTGACGGTAACCCAAGATTTCGCCCTCGTGACGAAGGCGTAGGTCCATCTGTGCGAGCGTAAAGCCGTCTGCGGACTTCTCGAGCGACTGCAAGCGGTCTTGAGCCGCCGATGTGCCGCCGTTGCCCTTGGAGTGCGTCATGACCAGGCATGTACCCGCCACGCCGCCACGGCCCACACGACCGCGAAGCTGATGCAGGGCGGCCAAACCAAAGCGCTCGCCGTTCTCGATGACCATGACGGTGGCGTTGGGCACGTCGACGCCAACCTCGACCACGGTGGTCGAGACGAGCACGTCAATCTCGCCGCGTTTAAAGGCGTCGATCACGCGATCCTTCTCCCCCGCCTTCATGCGGCCGTGAAGGCGTTCGACAGTAAGGCCCGGCAGCGCCAGGCGCAGGCGGTCGAGTTCGGTCGCCGTATCGTGCAGCGGCACGGGGACGGTCACGCGGCCCTCGTCGTCACGGGCGATACCGGGCACATCCTCGAGCTCGTCGGCCGAGTCACTCGGCTCCACAAGCGGGCAGATCACGTAGGCCTGCTGACCCTTCTCGTGCGCCTCGCGAATGGCCCCATAAGCCAGGTCGCGGCTCGACTCGGTGAGGACGCGCGTCGTCACGCCGGCACCCGGGATGGGACGATAGCGGATGATGCTCGTGTCCAGGTCGCCGTAGACCGAGAGCGCCAACGTGCGCGGGATGGGCGTCGCCGTCATGACAAGAAGGTCCGCGCCGGGACCCTTCGCGCGCAAGGCGTTGCGCTGGCCCACGCCAAAGCGGTGTTGTTCGTCGATGACCACAAGCGACAAGTGCTTAAAATTCACGTCTTCGGAAAGCACGGCATGCGTACCAAAGAGCACGTCGAGCTCGCCCGATTCCAGCTGCACATGGATGCGCTCGCGCTCCGCCGCCGGCGTGGCGCCCGTCAGGAGCGCCCAGGACATACCGGCCTGAGAGAGCAAAGGGCCGGTCTTATCGGCATACTGACGAGCCAGCACGCCCGTAGGCGCCATGACGCAGGCCTGGGTGCCGCTATCGACGGCTACGGCCAACGCACAGGCGGCAACGGCCGTCTTGCCGGTACCGACGTCGCCCAGCAGCAGACGGTTCATGACGCGCACGTCATCGCACATATCGTGCAAAATATCCTGGAATGCGGCCTCCTGCTCGTCGCTCAGCGAAAACGGCAGGGCATGCCTGAGCGCGGCCAGGTGCTCGCCCGCGGTATGGGCGTAGGGAACGACCTCGACCAAGCCGCCGTCATTGCGCAGACGCAGCGCGAGCTGCAGGTACAGGCACTCCTCATAGGCCAAACGGCGGCGCGCAATGTCGCGCTCGGCCATACTCGAGGGAAAGTGGATCGAACGAAGCGCGCGGGCATTGCTCATGAGCTTGCGCTTTGTGCGCAGCGGTGCCGGGATGGGATCAAAGGAATTGCCGACGACCTCAAGAGCACCACTCATAATGCGACGCATCCATGCCTGGCTCACGCCATCACTTACGTAGTGGACCGGCAAAATAGTACCTGCGGCACGACCATCCTCAAGCTTTTCAAAATGCGGCGAGGCCATCTGCTTAAAGCCGTAGGCAAACTCGACCTTACCCATCACGGCCAGGCGGTCGCCCCGCTTAAGCTGCTGGGCAATCCAGGGCTGGCGGAAAAAGGCGACCTGCAGCACGCCCGTGTCATCCACGAGCGACACCTCGGTCACCTGCATGCGCGGACGAGGCTGCTTTTGAACAATGCGATCGACCGTGGCAATGATGGTGCACACAGCGCCGATGGGCGCCATCTCGATGGACCATGAGCGGGTGAAGTCCAGATATCGATGCGGGATATGGAGAAGGAGGTCCCCCACCGTCCGAATTCCCAGACGGCGAAGGGCCTCCTCACGTTTACCCGAAACATATTTGAGTCGCGCGATATCCTCGCCGAGCGCATTGCTCTGGGCAAAGCGCTCCGAGACGCGCGGCACGGAGCATAGCTCGGACATGTTCAGATGCCTACTCGATCGAGAAGATCACGGGATAGAGCGGCTGCTCGCCACGATGGGCATCGATCTCCAAGTCGGGCTGAGCTTCCTCGATGGCGTCGACGATCTCCTGGAAGGCCTCGTCGGACAGCTCCTCGCCGGCCAGAATCGTCAGCGCGTCGCCCTCCTCTTCCTCCTGCATGCGGTTGATGCAGTCGAGGGTGACCTGTTTCACATCGGAGCCGACCACGTCGATGGAACCGGCGATGATACCCATGACGTCACCGGAGTGAATCGGAGAGCCGTCCGAGGCGCTGGAGTCGCGCACGGCGCGGGTGACCTCGCCATCGCGGACCTCGCTGATGGCGTCGACCATAGCGGCGACGGCGTCCTCGAGCTCGGAATCGGGCAGGACCGCGAACAGCGCGGAGAAGGCCTGAGGAACGGTCTTGGTAGGAACGACGGCGACCTTCTTATCGGTGCAGGCAGAGGCAGCGGCCTCGGCAGCCATGCGAATGTTACCGTTGTTGGGCAGGATGATGACCGAGGTCGCGTTGACCTGGTCGACGGCGCCCAGCAGGTCGGCGGTCGAGGGATTCATGGTCTGGCCGCCCGAGACGATCACGTCAACGCCGAGGGACTTGAGGATGTCGGCCTCGCCCGAACCGGCGGCAACGGCGACAAAGCCCAGCGCCTTGGCGGGCTCGGCAGCCTTCTCCTGGTCCTCATGAATCTTGGCGGTACGGTCGTGGGCCTCCATCTCCATGTTGTGGATAAAGACCTCGTAGATCTGACCAAGCTGCAGCATGTGCTCAAGCACCAGGTTGGGGGTGTTGGAGTGCACGTGAATCTTGTAATCGGGGTAAGCGCCCACGAGCAGCTCGCAGTCGCCCATGGAGCCCAGGAACTTAAGGCACTCATCCTCGTCAAACGGGGCGTCTGCCTTAAACAGGAACTCATTGCAGTAACGGAACTCCGAGCCCTCCCAGTCGTCGTTAGCCTCAATCTCAACGCGGCCAAGAGCGGCATCGCGGGCAGAGCCGGCGGAGTCAAACGTAGCGGAGAAATCCTCGACAACGGTGCTGCGGCCAAGAGCGGCAGCCACGAAGTTCTCGAGGAAAATGGCAAATCCAAAGGCGCCGGAGTCGACCACGCCGTTCTCCTTCAGAACGGGCAGCAGGTCGGGCGTGCGGGCGACGGACTGATACGCCTCGACGACGATCGCATCGAGCGCATCCTCGGCCGAGAACTTCTTCTTCTCGCACTCATCGGCCTTGGTCGAGACATCGCGCAGGACCGTGAGGATCGTGCCCTCGATGGGCTTGCGGACAGCCTGGAAGGCGACCTTGACGGCGCGACGGAAGGCGAAGGCGATATTGGCGGACGTAATGGGCTCATCGGCAGAGACAAGGCCCTCGGCCACGCCGCGCAGAATCTGCGACGTGATGACGCCGGAGTTACCGCGGGCGCCCATGAGGGAGCCATGGGTGATGGCGCCGGCGATGGCTTCCATGTCGGCGTCGGCAGGAAGAGCAGAAAGCTCCTTGGTCACCGAGGCGAGCGTGAGCGACATGTTGGTGCCGGTATCGCCATCGGGTACGGGGAAGACGTTGAGCTTGTTGATCTCCTCGGCCTTGTCGGAAACGGCAGCCGCAGCGATCGGAAAACAGGTGCGAATGGTCTTTGCAATCATGGGTGTTAGAATCTCCGTTTTCGGATGCTAGTTCAGACGGCTCTTGAGCGCGTCGATGTGAATGCCGATCTTAAGGCTGGCGGGATCGATCTGGGCGATCTCCTGCAGGGTGAAGGCAACGGAGCTCGAAAGATTGTGGCAGACGGACTTCATGTTGACGCCGTTCTCGAGCACGACGTGAAGGTCGACCGTGAGGCCGTTCTCATCGGCGGAGACAAGCACGCCCTTGCGGAGGCGCTGACCGGCAAGCAGGCGCACGCTCTCGGCGCCCTGGAGCTGCTCGGCCATACCGACGACGCCGTAGCACGTCATCGCGGCATAACCGGCAATATCGGCAATAACGTCGTTCGAGACGCTCAAGCTGCCGTTAATGGTCTCAGACACAAGAATCTCCTTTTCTGGTGCTCGCGGCACCATGTCGTGGGAGCAATCATTGCAATATTCTACAACGACCACGCCACGTTGGGGCGGCGGGGTTCACAATTACATCCTCGACACGAAATGTTGATACGGTAACGTTTGCGACAGGCAATCGCGGCATGAAAAAACCCGCCGCATAAGCGACGGGTTTTACAACCTGGCTCCCCGGGTAGGACTCGAACCTACAACAGCGCGGTTAACAGCCGCGTGCTCTACCATTGAGCTACCGAGGAATAGGTGCGTGCTCTCAAGCAACGAAGTTTATTATACGGACGATCGGGCGAAGGGCAAGAACTTTTTTAAGAAATTTTCTCGCCATGATCCCTTGGGGACGGCCTAGCTGCCGGCACCGGTAACGAAACCGCCGATGTTTTGACAATGCCAGCGAGCGGGCGCCAGAGCGAACAAATTGGCATGAAAAGAGGACGGCATAGACCTTCTGGTCATGCCGTCCTCTTTGAATGACAAGTTGTCGCTCTGGTGTCCGCGCAGCGTCGGCCAGTTACGGCGTTTGATAAAACGCCGTAACTACTAAGACTCGATGTAGTCCTTGAGCTTGCTGCTGCGGCTGGGGTGACGGAGTTTGGCCAGGGTCTTGGACTCGATCTGGCGAATGCGCTCGCGCGTGACGCCAAACTCACGACCGACCTCCTCGAGCGTGCGGGGATGTCCGTCAACAAGGCCAAAGCGCAACTCGATAACCTTGCGCTCGCGATCGGCAAGCGAATCGAGCACCTGGGTGAGCTGCTCCTGCAGCATGGAGAAGCTGGCAGCATCGGGCGGAACGATAGCCTGGGAGTCCTCGATGAAGTCGCCCAGTTGGGAATCCTCTTCCTCGCCGATAGGAGTTTCGAGCGACACGGGCTCCTGCGAAATCTTCTGAATCTCGCGGACGCGGTCGGCGCTCATGTCCATCTCGGCACCGATCTCCTCGGGGGTCGGGTCGCGGCCCAGGTCCTGGAGGAGCTGACGCTGCACGCGGACGAGCTTGTTGATGGTCTCGACCATATGCACGGGAATACGAATGGTACGGGCCTGGTCGGCGATAGCGCGCGTAATGGCCTGACGGATCCACCACGTGGCGTACGTGGAGAACTTGAAGCCCTTCTGGTAGTCGAACTTCTCGACAGCGCGAATCAGGCCGAGGTTGCCCTCCTGGATCAGGTCCAGGAACAGCATGCCGCGACCGACATAGCGCTTGGCGATGGAGACGACCAGGCGCAGGTTGGCGCTGATGAGCGCCTGCTTGGCCTCGAGACCCGCCTCGATCTTCATGGCCAGATCGACCTCTTCGGAAGCGGTCAGCAGGTCGACCTTGCCGATCTCCTTGAGGTACATGCGGACGGGGTCGCCGGTCAGCATCACCGTGGAGGCGTCGATACCGCGCACGCGCGAACGCGAACGGGATGTGCGCACGGTGCGCTTCTTCTTGCTCTTGGAGGAGCCCATCTCGGCATCGGCCTGACGGGCCATCTTGAGCTCGTGATCGTCGAGCGAGCCGGAATCGTGCTCGTCGTCGTCAAAGTCGTCGGTATCGGTATCGTTATCGTCATCGTCGACGTCCATGGGAGCGTCGTCGTTACCGCTCGCGGAGATAATCTGGATGCCGCTGTTGCGCAGCGCGGAATACACCGCGGTGAGCTGCTCATCAGTTACATCGATATCCTTCAGGGCGACCTGAATCTCGTCCTCGGTTACCGAAGTCCTGTTTGAGCCGTTGCCCATGAGCTTTGCAACGTAGGATTCCAGCCCAGTACCCGTGCTCTCAGTCTTTTTTGGCACAGATTCTCCCTTCATAGTCCACAGGACTCAATACTTTAGCACACACAGTGACGTCTATACCCAAAAAGAGGTCTGGATATAGGTGAGAATACGCTGGTTGACCACAACATCTAGGCCTGGTCGGCGCTCGCAGTCTCCAAACCGATCAAACGGAACGGGTCGGCCACGCCGCCAATCGACTTTTCGAGCTCGCGCTGACGCTGCGTGTCCTGCACCGCCTGCATGGTCAGCACGCGCCGCGCCTCGTCATCGAGCGAATGGTCCCGGCGCAGCTTAGCCTGCGCGGAGCGCATGCGGCGCTTGATGGTGTAGAGCTCGAGTGTGTCAAGCATAAAGACGATGTTCGTCTCGGTGGGGTGCTTGCTCGTCGCCGAGATACGCCCGGCACTCACAAGCGTTGCCGCCTCGGGACACACCGAGCGCGCCGCATCCATGCAGGCCGCAGGATCGGTACCCGGGGGCGTCGCCAGTACGGCCCATGCAATCGACTCGTGGCGCGGGTCGACCCACTCGATGG
>RKAY01000091.1 GCA_014846205.1 Collinsella aerofaciens
GCCGGCGTGCCCCACGTACGCGGCGAGCGATCTTCGCGTAACGGCTTTACCGTTCTGGATGGCTCTGCGACCGAGCCGGCAGCTCGTCCACGTCCGCGGACGGCGCCGCAAGGTCGTCCGCAGCGCCCCAGCCCTCGCAGCGCGGGCGGCGGATATAATCGAATCAATTTGAATTCGGACCCGTCGTCGCGTCTGCGCACCGATGATCAGGGACCGCGCGTACGAAGGGATTACCATGACCGATAAGATGACCGTTGCTATCGCAGCTGGCGGCACGGCGGGACATATCAACCCTGCGCTCGCCTTGGCTGAGGAGTTGCGCGACCGCGGACATCATGTTGTGTTCGTGGGCCAGTCGCATAAGCTCGAGGGTCGTTTGGTTCCCGAGGCCGGGTTCGATTTTGTACCTATCACGGTCACGGGCTTCGACCGCTCCCGTCCTTGGACCGCGCTGACTTCGCTGTGGCGCGTCAATAAGGCCAAGCGCTTGCTTGCCAGTCATTTCTCAAAGGTCGGCAAGCCCGATGCTGCCATCGGTTTTGGTGCCTACGTCGAGGTTCCGCTGCTGGGCTGGTGCAAGGATGCGGGCGTTCCGTATCTGCTGCACGAGCAGAACTCTGTTCCGGGCCTGGCCAATAAGATGATGAGTTCCCATGCCGCCCGCGTGTGCATCTCGGTGCCGGCTGCGCGTTCTGTCTTTGAGCACGAGGGCGACCCTGAGCATGTGCTCATGACCGGTAATCCAGTGCGTCGCTCGGTCATTGAGGGCGATCGCGCCCGCGGCCGCGAGGCACTTGGCGTGCCCGAGGACGCTGTGCTGCTGCTCGTCTTTGGCGGTTCGCTCGGTGCCCAGCATCTCAATGAGCGCGTAGCCTCGCTCAAGGGCGAGCTGCTTTCGCGTGAGAATCTCTACATTTTGCATTCGACGGGAGCCGACGGCTTTGAGGACACCGAGCGTGCTTTGGCGCTGATGCCCGATGAGACGAAGCGCTATCGCGTCCAGCCCTACATTGACAACATGGGCGATATGCTAGCTGCGGCTGACCTGGTGCTCTCGCGCTCCGGCGCCTCGAGCGTGGCCGAGATTGCCGCCCTCGCCGTGCCCTCGGTGCTCGTGCCGTATCCGCATGCCACGGCCGACCACCAGACGACCAATGCGCGCTATCTGGTCGATGCCGGTGCCGGCGTGCTTTGTGCCGATGCCGATATCGATGCTCCGGCGTTTGCCGAGGAACTGCTGCATCTGGTCGATGACGCCGCTGCGCGCGATGCCATGCGTCAGGCGGCGCGTGGTCTGGCTCAGGATAGGGCCGCCGCTCTTCTGGCGGATGCGGTAGAGGGTTTGCGTTAGTTAGACGGGATATCGTCGGTCGCCCTCGCGCTGATGCGGTAGGTGCGGTACAGTTAACGGGTTACAGGCAGTGTTTACGCAAGGAGTACACGAGCACATGGCTGATTCCCAGACTGCAACCTCCGCGCCCGAGTTCAAGAGCGCCCACTTTATCGGTATCGGTGGCGCCGGCATGAGCGGCATCGCCCTCGTCCTGCACGAGCGCGGCTATGCCGTTACTGGCTCCGACCTTAAGACCTCGCGCTACATTCGTCAGCTTACCCGCGCTGGCGTGAAGGTTCATGTGGGCCACGAGGCCGCCACGATCGATGAGGTCAAGCCCGACGTGGTCGTGGTCTCTACTGCTATTCCCGAGTCCAACCCCGAGCTTGTGCGTGCTCGCGAGCTCGGTATTCCTGTGTGGCCCCGCGCCAAGATGCTCTCGGCTCTGGGTCACGGCTACACCACCGTCGCTGTTGCCGGTACGCACGGCAAGACCACGACGTCTTCGATGTGTGCCACCATGCTCGACCGCATGGGCCTGGATCCCAGCTTTTTGATCGGTGGCATCGTAGAGGGCTACGATACCAACGGAAAGAACGGCTCAGGTGACTATTTTGTCGCGGAAGCCGATGAGTCCGACAGCTCCTTTCTGTTCCTGAATCCCAACGTGGTCATCGTGACCAACGTCGAGGCCGACCATCTCGATCACTACTCGGGCATCGAGGAGATCGAGGCCACCTTTGCCAAGTTTATGGGCCTGGTTGGAGAGAGCGGTACCGTCATCGTTTGCGGTGAGGACCCGCATCTGGTCGAACTCGCCAAGTCGACGGGTCGCCACGTGCTTTCCTATGGCTTTGCCGAAACCAACGACGTCGTCTGCGTGCATCCGGATGTCAAGGGCATTCAGAGCGACTTTATCGTGCGCTTTGAGGACGGGACCGAGCATGCTGTCGAGATCAAGAGCAACCCCGGTCGCCACAACATGCTCAACGCCACGGCAGTGCTAACCGTTGCCCATGTCCTGGGCCTCGACGTCGATGCCGCAGCCGAGGCGCTTTCGAGCTTTGAGGGCGTCCGCCGCCGCTTTACCCATGTGGGCGATATTGACGGCATCACCGTGGTCGATGACTACGGCCATCACCCCACCGAGATCAAGGCGACGCTTGCCGCCGCCTCGTCGCTGGGCTATAAGCATGTCGACGTCGTGTTCCAGCCGCACCGCTATTCGCGTTTGCAGGCGCTGTGCGGTGACTTTGCCGATGCCTTCGCCAATGCCGATAAGCTGCTGCTCATCGATGTGTTCTCTGCCGGCGAGATGCCGATTCCGGGCGTTACCTCCAAGATGCTCGCCGACACTGTGCGCGCCAAGCACCCCGGCAAGGAGGTCGTGTACTGCTCCAGCCGTCTCGAGCTCAATCGTGAGCTCGAGAAGATGGTAGGTGAGGGCGATCTGCTGCTTACTATGGGCGCCGGTGACGTTACGACCGTTGGCCCTGAGTTCATCGAGTATCTGACTGCCAAGAAAGACGCTTAGCCCCTATGGGTCTGTTTAACGCCGTCATGGCGCTTTCGGGCATGATTGACACGGATGTAGTCGAGGATGAACGCCTTGCGCGTCATACGAGTTATCGTATCGGCGGCAAGGCCGACCTCTTCGTGACGTGCCATAGCTATCATGCCCTTCGTCGTGCCGTGGCAGTGCTCGACCGTGAGAAGGTGCCATGGGTCATTATCGGCAAGGGGTCTAATCTACTTGTTGCCGATGCGGGCTATCGCGGCGCCGTCATTTCGCTGGGGCGTGAGTTTCAGCGCACGGTTGTTGCAGAGGATGGCTGCACGCTGACGGTTGGCGCGGGCGTTATGTTTGCACGTTTGGTCAACGATGCCCTGTCGCGCGGGCTTTCGGGCCTTGAGTTTGCGGTTGGCATCCCCGGCTCGGTCGGCGGCGCCGTATCCATGAACGCCGGTACGCGGACCGAGTGGATAGGTTCGCTTGTCGAGGATGTGGTCACGTTTGACCCGGCATCCGGCATTAAGCATTATGCGGGGTCCGAGATTGCTTGGGGCTACCGTGAGTGCAGCCTGCCGCGTAACGAGATTATTCTCGAGTGCGTGCTCAAGCTCAAGCCTGCGCCCAAGGCCGACATTCGCGAGCGTATGGAGCGGTACCTGACGCGGCGCAAACGCACGCAGCCCATGGGTCGCGCTTCTTGCGGGTCGGTCTTTCGCAATCCGCCCGACGCGAGTGTTGGCAAGCTGATTGAGGATTGTGGATTAAAGGGTTTTTCGATTGGCGGCGCGGAAGTTTCGCCCGTACACGCTAATTTTATCGTTAATAACGGAACCGCCTCGGCCGATGACGTGGCCGCGGTTATCAGGCATGTGCACGGAAAGGTGAGGGAGGCGTATGGCATCGAGCTCAGACCGGAAGTTAAATTCCTTGGCTTCTAGAGCATCGAAACCTACCTTCCGCCGCGCCGGAGGGCGTTCCGGCGCACCCGTCCAGTCTCAACGTAAACCCTCTGTGTCCCCCAAGCCTGCCGGATCCGTACGGTCCGCAAAGCGTCCGGTCGTCGGCTCGCAACTTGGTGGACGTCCTGTCGCAAAAAAGACGGTTCACCCGGCTCCGCACCCCTCGGTGACGTCCAAGCCGGCGATGGGTGCCAAGCCCTCTCGCCCCATAGTGACGCCCAAGCCCTCGCTGGGGGCTAAAGTGACGCATCCCGGCCGCACGTTGGGCGCTGCCAAGCCGCGTTCGTTGACGTCGGTGCCCGCCACTAAGGCGTCTGCGACCAAAAAAGGTATCAATCCGCTGTCGTCGCTTGGCGCCATGGCGAGTAAGACGTCCGATGCCGCCTCTGCCGTTAAGGGTAAGGGCAAAATCGTGGGCGGTATCTTGGCGGCTGTGGCCGTGCTTGCCGTCGTTGCCATCGTCGTTATCAATTCCGGTCTGTTTGCCGCTACCGATATTCAGATCGAGGGCAGCGAACACGTGACCAAGCACGATGCCATACAGCTGATCAACGTGCCCGAGAACACATCGCTCTTTAACGTAAATCCCGACCAGATCACCGAAGACCTCAAGCAGAACCCGTGGGTCTCGGGCGTGGACGTTCAACGGAAGTTTCCCCACACGCTCGTCATTACGCCGACGGAGCGCAAGGTCACCGCGATCGCTTATATAAGTTCCGACGATCTTGCCTGGGCCATCGGCGACGATGACACCTGGATCGCACCGCTTTCGACCTCTGTGGAGGTGGACGACCAGGGAAATATCGTCACTTCGGGGGAGGGCGCCAACACATTGAGCGGTATCGATGCTGCGTTGGCGCTGGCCAAGCATTACGGGGCCGTGCTGCTCACCGATGTCTCGGCCGATGTCGAGCCGGTCTCGGGGCAGGCTGTTTCTTCCAAGGCCGTTAAAGCGGGCCTGGATTACGTGCGTGGTTTTTCCGGCGAATTCTTGGCACAGATCAAGGATATTTCCATACCTTCGGTCGAGGCTATCTCTGCGAATCTTGATAATGGCGTTGAGGTCTCGCTGGGCGATTCTGACGATATCGCCAAGAAGGAACGCGTCGTGACCAAGCTTCTGTCGCAGGTAGAGGGCGTAACCTACATTAACGTTCGGTCTCCCGGCAACTATACGTTTAGAAACGCACCGACCGCTTAGCGCCGTTCGTGGCTTTGTTGAGGGGCCATACCACGCCGTTTATCTGGTTTGTTTGGTTTTCACGGTCAATTATTTGACTGATACGTTCATAATGTGCAAACATAATACGGTTTACCTTTGCATTTACTTTCAACCTGAAGGTTAATGTGCGCAGGGGTCAACCCATGCTATGGCTATAACCTTTGTTCGGAGGACCGACATGCACGAGACAGAGATCAACAACTACCTTGCCGTCATTAAGGTGGTCGGCGTCGGCGGCGGCGGTACCAACGCGGTCAATCGAATGATCGAAGAGGGCATTCGCGGCGTCGAGTTTGTTGCCATCAACACCGATGCTCAGGCGCTCGCGATCTCTGATGCCGATATCAAGGTCCACATCGGTACCGACCTTACCCGCGGCCTGGGCGCTGGCGCCAACCCTGAGGTTGGTCGCAAGGCTGCTGATGAGTCCCGCGATGACATTGCCGAGGCGCTCGCTGGCGCCGACATGGTGTTCATCACCTGCGGTGAGGGCGGTGGCACCGGTACCGGCGCCGCTCCCATCGTTGCCGATATCGCGATGAACGAGGTCGGTGCGCTGACCGTCGCCGTCGTGACCAAGCCCTTCACCTTCGAGGGCCGCAAGCGTAAGAAGAGCGCCGAAGAGGGCATCAAGACCCTTTCCGATTGCGTCGACACCATGATCGTTATCCCTAACGATAAGCTGCTCGACATCGCCGAGAAGAAGACCACCATGCTCGAGGCCTTCGCTATTGCCGATGGCGTCCTTTCCCAGGGTACCCAGGGCATCACCGACCTCATCACCGTCCCGGGTATCATCAACCTGGACTTCGCCGATGTTAAGACCATCATGAAGCAGGCCGGCACCGCCATGATGGGTATCGGTACCGCTTCTGGGGACACTCGTGCCGTCGACGCCGCCCAGCAGGCTATTTCCAGCCCGCTGCTCGAGAGCTCTATCGATGGTGCTACGCGCGTCCTGCTCTCCATCGCCGGCTCCAAGGATCTGGGCATCCAAGAGATCAGCGACGCTGCCGACGTTGTCGCCAACGCCGTCGATCCCGAGGCCAACATCATCTTTGGTACCGTTGTCGACGAGTCCCTGGGCGACCAGGTGCGCATCACCGTTATCGCCACGGGCTTCTCCGACTCTAACGTCAACCGTCAGGACGAGCTCTTCGCTGCTCAGCAGTCCCAGAGCAAGGCCACTGCTTCTGCCGAGCAGCAGCGCACCGCTCCGGCTGCCAGCCCCGCTCAGGCTGCCCCGACTCGCAACGTCGGTGGTACCGAGCTGCCCAACTTTGGCAATGACCAGTTTGAGCTTCCCGATTTCCTTAAGCGTGGTAGCTTCTAAGCCGTTCTCTGCATTGTGTTGCACAGGGGCGCGTCCGTATGGATGCGCCCTTTTTGTATCAACTTTGTAAGCCAGAGCATCCAATCTCCTTACGTTCTCTTTACGATTGCCTCCAGTGCAGCAGGTATCCTTTTAAAGAAGTATGACAGCCGTATAAATGCAGGCTGTGCGGCGACGCCGCGGTACTTGTTGTATTAGGAGGCTTTAGTATGGCAGCACGTGCGGACAACGTTTCGCGTGTCGACCATGATGGAGTTACGTTGGTGGAGGGTGCGACGACCGATGTTCGTTTTGCCTTTACCGAGCGCACCGGTGGCGTTTCCGAAGATGCGTACTCCTCGCTCAACCTGGGCTCGCATGTAGGCGATGACCCCTTTGCTGTTCAAGAAAATCGTCGTCGCGCGCTCGAGGCCATGGGCGCCTCCGAGTGCGAGCACAACCTACTCGTTCCCAATCAGGTGCACGGCGATCATATCGTTACGGTGACCTCGAGCGGTGCCGACAATCTCGAGGATATTCGCGAGCGGATTGCCGAGGGCTGTGATGCCATCGTCTGCACGGCCCATGAGGTGCCCGTGCTGCTCTGTTTTGCCGACTGCGTTCCCGTGGTGCTGGTGGCTCCTGGCGGATTTGCCGTGGTACATTCTGGCTGGAAGGGCACGATTGCGCGCATTTCCGCCAAGGCGTGCCAGGCGCTTTGCGATGCCGCTGGCTGCGACGCGAACGACGTCTCCGCCTATATTGGTCCCCATATCTTGGGTGACGAATACGAGGTATCCCAGGAGCTCATGGATCGCTTTGCCGTCGAGTTTTCCTGCATCGATGCGAGCGTCTCTCGCATGCTCGACCTTTCTGCCGCAATTCGCGAGGCGCTGCTGGACGCCGGCGTCGATACGGACAATATCGTAGATACGCAGCTCTCCACCGTGCGTCAGAACGACCGCTTTTACTCCTATCGCAACGAGGGCGGCACCTGCGGGCGCCATGCCGCGATCGGCGTGATGCTATGAGAAAGATCGTATCGGTCTTGAGTGCGGCGGTACTCACGCTCACGCTGTGTGCCTGCTCCTCTGGATCTTCCACTTCTTCCATTACCGTGGCGGGTTCCACGACCTGCCTTCCCATTGCCGAGATTGCGGCCGAGGGCTTTAAGGAAGAGACCGGCACCGACGTGCTCGTCTCTGGCTTGGGCTCCTCTGCCGGCATCGAGGCCGTTAGCGCCGGCACCGCTGATATCGCCAGCTCCTCCCGTAGCCTCAATGCCGACGAACAAGACCTGGGCCTGACTCCCATCGTCATCGCCCACGACGGCATTGCAGTCATCGTGAATGAGGACAACCCGGTCGAGAATCTCTCGACCGAGCAGCTTCGCGATATCTACGCCGGTGAGATCACCAACTGGAAAGAGGTCGGTGGTGAGGACTTGAAGATTCAGGTCATCAACCGCGATGAAGCGTCCGGCACGCGCGAGGCCTTCCGTACCATCGTGATGGACGGTACGCCGTTCGATCGCCGCTCGGCCGTTCTTTCGGGCACGGGCCAGGTTCGCGATGTCGTGTCTCGTTCGCGTGGGGCCATCGGCTACATTTCACTGGGCTTTGTCGATAGTCTCAATGCCAAGACCACTGTTAGGGCTGTCTCGGTCAATCACGTCGAGGCGTCCGAGAAAACGGTTGCAAGCGGCGGGTATCCCATCTCGCGTGACCTTTACTTCTTTGTGAAGGGTACGCCCTCCAAGCAGGCGCAGGCCTACATCGACTATGTGACGTCCGAAAAGATGGACAAGCAGATTCGCGAGGCGGGCTTTATCCCCGTCACCAACGACGAGAAGGGGAGTGAGTAGCATGGAAGCACAGGAAACCCCCCATACTGAGCAGAAGGCTCAGGCACCCAGGAAGCGCGAGCTGGCGCTCGTGTCGCGCAGCACCTATATCAAGGAGAAGGCGCTGCAGTGGATTTTCTTCGCCTGCGCATTCTTGGCGGTCGTTACCGTCATCCTGATTTTTGTCTTTACCACGTATTCGGCCCTGCCCGTCTTTACCGACATCGGTCTGGCGGACTTCTTTAGCTTTACGTGGGCGCCCTCCGAGGGCCACTACGGCATTATGTCGCTGCTGGCCGGTTCGGGCTTGGTGACCGTCGGTGCGCTCGCCATGGGTGTGCCCCTGGGTGTGGGCACGGCCGTGTATCTGGTCGAGATCGCCAACAAGCGCGTGCGCAAGCTCATCAGCCCTGCCGTCGACCTGCTGGCGGGCATCCCCTCCATCATCTACGGCTTCTTTGGCATGGTCATCATCCGCCCGTTTATCGCGCAGATGACCGGTGGCCTTGGCTTTGGTGCCCTGACGGCTTGGTTCGTCCTTGCCATCATGATCGTTCCCACGATCACCACGCTCACCATCGATGCCCTTAACTCCATTCCCATGGGTATTCGCGAGGCTTCCTATGCCATGGGCGCCACCAAATGGCAGACCATCTACAAGGTCGTGCTGCCGGCCGCCAAGCTGGGCATTGTGGACGCCATCGTTTTGGGCATGGGGCGCGCCATCGGCGAGACTATGGCCGTGCTCATGGTCGTGGGCAATGCTCCGGTCATTCCCGATAGCATCGCGAGCCCCATCTCGACGCTCACGAGCCAGATTGCGCTCGACATGAGCTACTCCTCGGGCTTGCACCGCTCGGCGCTCTTTGGCATGGGCGTGGTCCTGTTTATCATCTCCGCCGCGTTGGTGGGCATTGTCCGTTTGATTTCCAAGAAGAAGAGGGGGTAGGCTATGCCCGATTCCGTTGACACGACGGTCGATACGACCTCGTCGCGCGAGCGCATCAAGCGTGCCCTTTCCCACGGCAAGAAGGGCCGTATCAATAAGGACCTGTCCAACAAACTCATGCTCGGCGTGTTCCGCGCTGCGGCCTATATCACTACGCTGGTGTTGGTCGCCATCATCGCCTACGTGGTCATCAACGGCTTGCCGCATATCTCGCTCGACTTTATCTTCGGTTGGCCCCAGGGCGTCAACGCCGAAGGCGGTATTTGGCCCACGATCGTCTCGACCGTCTACGTGACGGCGCTCGCCATGCTCATCTGCACGCCGATTGCCGTGCTAGCGGCGGTCTACCTGGCTGAGTACGCCAAGCAGGGCAAGGTTGTCGAGCTCATTCGCTATGCCGCCGATGCTTTGGCCTCGGTGCCCTCCATCGTTATGGGCCTGTTTGGTTACGCCTTGTTTGTCGAGGCCATGGGCTTGGGTCTTTCGATGATCTCGGCCGCCCTGGCGCTCGCACTCTTGATGCTTCCCATCGTCATGCGCACCACCGAGGAGGCCATTCGCGCCGTGCCGCGCTATATCCGTTGGGGCGCGTACGGCCTGGGCGCCACCAAGTGGCAGGTTGTTTCCAAGATCGTGCTTCCTTCTGCCTTTGGCCGCATCGCCACCGGTATCGTCCTTGCCATCGGCCGTGCCATCGGCGAGACTGCGGTGGTGCTTTACACCATGGGTCAGGCCATCAACCTGCCTATCTCGCCACTCGATTCCGGCCGCCCCATGACGGTCCACCTGTACCTGCTTGCCAACGACGGCATCAACATGAACGCGGCCTATGGCACCGCGCTCTTGCTGATGGTGATTATTTTGGCCTTCAACCTGTTTGCGCGCTTCCTGTCGCGCAAGCGCCGCTAGTTAAGGAGTCCCATGTCCGTCTATCAGTCCGCTCCTACGCTGGAGCAAGCGGCCATCACGGCCAAGGATTTCAACTTTTGGTACGGTGACTTTCATGCGCTGACGGGGCTCGACCTCAACATCGCCAAGAACGCCATCACCTCGTTTATCGGCCCTTCGGGCTGCGGCAAGTCGACGTTTTTGCGCTGCATCAACCGCATGAACGACCTGATCGAGGGTACCCGCGTCGAGGGCACCATGACGCTCGACGGCAACGATATCTATGCCGAGGGCGTTGACCCGGTCGACCTTCGCCGTCGCGTGGGCATGATCTTTCAGCAGCCCAATCCGTTTCCCAAATCCATCTACGAGAATGTCGCTTTTGGCCCTCGTCTGCAGGGCGTGACTAGCAAAAGCGACCTCGATGACATCGCGGAAGAATCGCTCAAGCGCGCCAACCTCTGGAAAGAGGTATCCAATCAGCTCAACAAGGATGGTTTGGCGCTCTCGGGCGGTCAGCAGCAGCGTCTGTGCATCGCGCGTGTGCTTGCGGTGCAACCCGATGTCCTTCTGATGGACGAGCCCTGCTCCGCCATCGACCCCACGTCCGTCTCCAAGGTCGAGGATCTGATGGCCGAGCTGGCGCCCGAGATGACGATCATCATCGTCACGCATTCAATGCAGCAGGCAGCTCGTATCAGCGACTACACTGCCTTCTTCTTGCAGGAGGTTGCCGGCGAGCCCGCCACGCTCATCGAGTATGGTCAAACCGACGCGATCTTCACCAGCCCGGTGGACTCGCGGACGGAAGACTATATCACCGGCCGCTTTGGCTGATCGGTGCGACTAGTCCCAAACCGATCGAACCTGGTCCGGTGCGTATTCACCGTGCGGGCGGCATGACCGCACCCAACTGATTGGAGTGAACCATGCGCAAACTGTTTTCCCGTCAGCTCGTCGAGGCTCGTCACGAGATGTTGAGCATCTACGAGGCTGTAGACCTGGCCCTTCACGACGCCGTGAAGGCCTATGTGACCGATGACCGCAAGCTTGCCACCAAGACCAAGAAGCGCACGCTTTCGATTGACGCGCGCTGCGCCAACTTGGAGGCCGTGTGCTACAACCTGATCGCCACGCAGTCACCGGTCGCCTCCGACTTCCGCTTGCTGCAGACGATCATCTATGTCGACTTTAACCTGCAGCGCATGACCGATAAGGTTCGCCAGATCTGCCGCGCCACGCGTCACATGGTCAAGGCCGACATCTCGTTGCCCCAGGAGCTCGTCGGCACGGTTGAGGCCGAGGCCGAAGCTGTTTACCAGGTGCTGGGCTCGTCGCTTTCCGCGCTCGTCACCAACGACATGTCCATCATCTGCAACCTTGCCGTTGAGGACGAGCCGGTGCACGCGGCCTACGAGAAGTTCTTCCGTACCTTCAACCGCATGGACGCGGGCGAGTTTATGGATGACGACAGCAACTATGACGACCTGCGTCGCGCCATCATGGTTTCGCGCTACCTCGATCGCATCGCCTCGATTTCCATCGATGCCGCCTGCCGTCTGACCTTCCTTTTGACTGGCCAGCGCATGAATGCCGGCGATATCGCCCGCACGGACGAGGACGAGCTCGAGAGCATGCGCGTGCCTTCGGGTGAGGGCGTCATCATGCGGCCTGCCGTCGATGCGCACTACGTTGCCAAGGTGCCCGCTCACGAGGTGAGCGAGGGTCTACGCTACCTGCTCGAGCACCTCGAGGACGAGGACGACACCGAGGATGACGAGGAGTAGGGTAGCTCCGTTCGTCGAAAGATTGTAAATACCTAAGTGAGCGCGGCCTTGCACATGCAGGGCCGCGCTCTTGCGTTAGCATGGGACTACTTGTATGGCTGTTAGCGGAGGCGATTGGCAATGGATAATTATTTGGAATTGATGCGCGCTCGCCGCGAGCAGATTCTCGAACGCTTTTATGCCGCACTCGATCGCGCGGGCCGTTCTCACGATGCCGCACGTCTGATTGCCGTCTCCAAGACCGTTGGCGTCGATGAGACCGTTGCCGCCATCCAGGCAGGGTATCGTCATTTTGCCGAGAACCGTCCGCAGGAGCTTGTTCGCAAGCTTGCGGGCTTGGCTGAACATCCAGAGCTGCCTACGGTGCGTTTTGACATGATTGGCAACCTTCAGACTAACAAGATCAATGCGGTGTTGGGTTCGGCCGAGCTGATTCATTCGGTGGGATCGCTGCATTTGGCGCAGGCTGTTTCGAGTCGCGCGGCCCGCAAGATTGAGGCCGGAGAGCTTGCCGGCCCTCAGCGTGTGCTGATCGAGGTCAATGTGAGTGGTGAGGAGTCGAAGGGAGGCTTTTCGCCCGATGAGATTCGCGCCGCCGCGGGTGAGCTTGCGGAACTTGAGGGAATTTGCGTACAGGGGCTTATGACTATGGCGCCCCGGGGGAATAAGGATGTGGCACGCCGCACCTTTGCGGGGCTTCGTGAGCTGAGGGA
>RKAY01000138.1 GCA_014846205.1 Collinsella aerofaciens
ATCTCGGCCAGATCCTTGTAGTCCCACATGGCGACCTTCTGGATCTCGTGGCTGGTGCGGAAGCCGTCGAAGAAGTTAAGGAACGGAGTCTTGCCCTCGATGGCAGCAAGGTGAGCCACCGGCGAGAGGTCCATGACCTCCTGGACGTTGCCCTCGGCGAGCATGGCGAAGCCGGTCTGGCGGCAGGCCATGACGTCGGAGTGATCACCGAAGATGTTCAGGGCGTGGGAAGCGACGCAACGCGCGGAGACGTGGAAGACGCCCGGGAGCTGCTCGCCCGCGATCTTGTACATGTTCGGGATCATCAGGAGCAGGCCCTGAGAAGCCGTGTAGGTGGTCGTCAGAGCACCGGCGCCCAGCGAACCGTGAACGGTACCGGCTGCACCCGCCTCGGACTCCATCTCGACGACCTTGACCGGGGTGCCGAAGATGTTCTTGCGACCCTGGGCCGCCCACTGGTCGACATGGTCGGCCATCGGGCTGGACGGCGTAATGGGATAGATTCCCGCTACCTCGGTGTACGCATACGAAACATATGCGGCCGCCTCGTTGCCGTCCATAGACTTAAACTTACGCGCCATATACCCCTCTCCTCTCATATAGGTATACAGGCCCCGGCGATCGCCGGGATGTTGGCGTGATGGGATTTTCGCTGTTGCTTCCATCATCTGGCAGGCAGGCTGAGCAGCAGGTACATGGCGTGGAGAGAAGACATGCCGAGGCGAGGAGGGCTGCACGCACTCCACAGGCCCGGCCGCCCGTCTTGCACATGACCGAGCGCCGCAAAGGCCGCATACCGGATGCTCCCGGGCACGCCCCGGCGATGGGAGGCGCCCGCAACGGAAATCCGCATGCGGGTTTATTGTACCCCGCCGTCAAGTGTAATTTCGGCAAATATAGGCGGGCGGTAAAGGTTTACCTCGGGTGACCGCCAAGGGTCAAAATGAATGCTTCGTCCCCGGGCGGGCGGCTCGAGCACGCTAAGGAGTGTCTCCACGTGCCGGCATAAAAGGAACGTCCCTATCTGCCGGCTAGAGGGCGCCGAGGAGGATGGCGTAGGTGGTGGATTCGCCGAGCTTGAGCTCGTCGCCGGGGCTAAGCCGGGCGGAGCGGCCGGGCTCTACTTGAATACACACACTCGTGGCCCCGTTTACCACCACGGTGCCGTTCGTGGACGACAGATCCTCGACAAACCATGTGCCAGAATCGTCGCACCAGATATGGGCATGGCGAGCCGAAACATCGTCACCGACGTCGGTGATGTCGCCCTCCCCCGTGGCCAGCGCGCCGATCTCGACGCCTTCCTCGCTCGGTTGAATCCAACGCGGAGCGCTCACCACGTAGCCGTTTTGCACGCGCAGCAGTCCCAGCGGATGCGCCGGCGAAGCCTCGTTCTCGCCTGTGACCGAAGATGTGCTCAGCGAGCGCGGCGTCGACGTGGCGCCGCCGCAAGTCGCATGCGCGTAATCGATGGCGTAGGTCACCGACGAGCGAACATCCGCCGAACAGCCTACGGCGACAAACAGCACCAGGATGGCCTCGGCGCGCTCGGCGGGCATGAGCTCCGCCGCCTGCGACAGACGCTCGAGCGCATTGCGATAGAGATTCGTGTCCTGATGGCATTCCTCGAGCGCACGAACCATAGGTTCGCCAGCAGGCCCGCACACCATATTGGTCACCGCCGCAGCATCCATGGGATTGCGGCGGCGCAGGGCCAGCTGCGACATAATGCGCGCGGCCGAGGTACCGTAATCGGCAAAATAACGCTCCTGCAGTGTGCCGACCGGTGCACGCACGATAAAGCGCGAGACCCACGAGCGATCGGCGGCGCGACTCTGAGGGCTACGGCCATCGGCAAGCGGACGGCTTGAGAGCACCAGACCGCACAGCTCGATATGGCTCAGGTGCGCCGCGCGCTTAAAAATGTCGAACATTGCCCCGCACGGGGTGAGCTCGGTTTGAGAAGCCATGGGCTTAGCCCTCCTTGGTCACAGAGATATCGTCAGATGCTTCGACAGGCCCGCCAAAGGCGCGAGCCGCCGCGGCTCCGCCGGCAAGCGGTGTCGCCATGGGAATTTTCGCACGTCGCGCGGACACGACGGGAAGCTCGAAGGCAAACCCCATCGCCAGCAAAAACCACGTGAGCGCATAGGTCGCAATTAAGGCAGCCACCAGACCACCTGCCACGGCATGTTGGGAGAACACCGTGCATGCGAGTACGGCCAACACCGGAACCTCGTAGGCAGATAGTGCGAGCACGCCCTGCAAGAACCCCGCGCGGCGATTGCGCGCCAAGGCTCCGGCGGCAATGCCCGCCACACCCGGCAGCGCCAACGCCAGCGCAGCGACGATGCCCGGCAACTTTCCGGACCACATAAGAGGCCCCACGGCAATCGTCACGTGGGTGCCCGACGCCAGCACCGCCGCCGACGCCACGACCGCGGCCCAAAGCACACCGCAAACCGCCGTCGACGCAATCATCGCCGCACGCCGCATCGCCCGGCCCGATACCTCCATCGGGCACGGCATGAGCGGCTCGGCGCGAAGCGAGCGAGCGACATTTTGCGCATAGTGGTCACAAAACGCCGAAAGCGCCGCCTCCACGGCAGCAGGCGCCGGACGATCTTCCTGGTGACACGACAGACAGGCCATCACCACGTCGGACAGTTGCGCATCGACAAACGCCAGTGCATCGCGCAAGTCCTCGGAATTTGGATCGAGCCCCAGCTGCTGAGCTTGCTCGGCCGCGGCAAGTGCCACATCGGGCTCGCGTCGCAGCAACTGCGTCAAGTCGCAACCGGGCGCATGGGCACCGATGGGATAGTCGGGCAGCGTATCCATCTTGAGGCGGTAGGGGCTGGCGATATCACGCGTCTTCTTGCGCGAGCCCGAGGTCCCCGACGCGCCCGGTGCCGCCTCATACGGCGCGACGCCGGCGATGAGCTCGTAGACCGCGCTCGCCGCGGCGTACACGTCAATCGCCGGTGACATGCGCAAGGCACGCAGGTCGGGAATATCGTCGGTGAGCATCTCGGGCGGGGCGTAGGCAACCGTCGCGCGACGCAGCGTGGCATAGCGCTCCGTAAACGACGCCTTGCCGCCGGTACCGGCCACGGCCGACGCAGGCTCGAGCGCCAGCGACGAGCCAAAGTCGATCAGGCACAGGTCAAAGGTTCCCTCGGCAAGCTGCCGGTCAAGCGGTAGACGCGCCGTACGCACCATAATATTAGCGGGCGAGATGTCGCGATGGACAAAGCCCTCACCCACCAGGCTCATACGGCAGAGCAGATCGAACAGGTCGCGGCCCAGACGCGCCGCCACAAGCGGCGACAGGCGCCCGGCATCATCTACGGCAAAGCGCGAGCGCAGGCGGGCGAGCGTCTCGCCCTCGACCCATTCCATGACAATCGCAGGGACGCCGTCGACCTCGCCCCATCCGTAGAGGCGGGGAAAGCCCTTAAGGCCCGAAAGGGCGCGATGGCATTCGTATTCCTCGCGAAACGCCGCCTTGAACTTGGCGACCAGCGCCTCGTGAGCGGCATCGTCGTCGAACTCATCGCGCGCCGGCAAGATGAGCTGCTTGAGCGCCACGGCCTCGCCCTGCGCGTTGACGGCACGCGTCACGCGGCCGATGCCGCCGCGGCGCATGGTGGCGTCGTCGGCAAACAGCATCGTAAAACGGCGCAGGTAGGCGGGAAGCTCGTCCGTGCCCAGGGCGACGGCCGGCTCAAACCCGTCGACGCGCGCCAGGCGCAGGCCCACCATGGGATCGTGGGCAAGCGATTGGGTTGTGGCGGAAACAAGATCGGTCATCATAGGGCGATCGCCGCCACATTGTTATTGAAGTTGTTGAGCGCGACGCTATCGTCGCCGTAATGTCCGACCCATTGACACAGGTTTGTGTAGCAACCCCAAAGGTTGGCGAATTGTCGATACCACTTTGACTGGGGAGGAAACGTCTGCCGGCCAAACTCGGCACGGATAACAAACATGTCATTGACCAGGCTGTCGCATGGTCCGGTGTCGCCCGTGGCGTTATAGGTCGATACCACGCTATTGGCACGGGCGACATAGCCATCGAGCATGTTGTATTTGGTCACGAGCCAACTGTGGATACTCTCCTCCTCGGCAGCCGAGAGGCCACCCGTGCCCGTGTCCCCGCCGGCATCGCCGTCCGTCGAGCCACCACTCGAAGATCCACCGCCAGAGGCGGAGCCCGAACCGGTGCCAGAACCGGACCCGTCCGAGCCGCCGGGCTTACCCGCCTGCTGCGTATCCTGCTCCTTCTGCTGCTCCGCCTTGTTAATGACAGAAGCCACGCTGTTATTGGAAAGCTTCGTAATGACCTTGGTGTTGGTGAGCACGATGGTCTTGCCGTTTGCCAGCGTGATCTCGTTGGACGCCTGCTCGCCCTCGTCCGCGGGATCGACGCCAAACACGGTGCGCCCGACCACGCTCGCCCATGCATATCCGGTTGTCGTTCCCAGGTCGCTCTTGGCCTTGCGCCCTATATGCAACTCGCGCGCAGCATGCGCCTGCACCATGGACGGCATCGTCATGCCATAGGCCGAAACGCCGGCAACAACGAGCACCAGCGAGCACGACAGCAGCACGTACGCCCGAGGCGCCAAGCCCAGCCGGCGTCGCATGCGCACCGCGGCGCCACGCTTTGTCTGAGTGCCCCCGGGCCGCATGCGTTCTCCTCTAACAAAAACACGCCGCTCAGGAGCGGCGCATTCGTTCATATCCATATGTGAGTGTATCAGCGAATCTAAAAGGTTGTGCAACGAATGAGCAAATACGGAGTACAAACAGCCCCATCCACGCGATAAGCGAAAGTAGAACAGGTTTGTTGTACAACAAACGCGCGAACGCGTGCCTAATTATGAGTACCCCATGCGGCAGAACGGCAGGCCATGCCGCAGGGTACCCGGCGGCTAAATCGTGCGACGGGCCTCGATAGCGCGCCCAAGCGTAAGCTCGTCGGCATACTCCAGGTCGCCGCCCACGGGCAGGCCGCTCGCCAGACGCGATACCTCAACGCCCAGCGGTTTGATAGTGCGGGCCAGGTAGCTCGCCGTGGTCTCGCCCTCAATATTGGGGTTGGTGGCGATGATGACCTCGTGGATGTCCTCGCGGCCCAAGCGTGCTAGCAGCTCGCGAATGTGCAGCTGCTCGGGGCCGATCTTGTCCATGGGACTGATCACGCCGCCCAATACGTGGTAGAGGCCGTGGTAGCTGCCCGTGCGCTCAATCGCCTGGACATCGCGCGGCTCGCCCACCACGCAAATGCGAGTGGTGTCGCGCATCGAATCCTGGCAGATGGAGCACTCGTCGGCCGTGGCGTAGTTAAAGCAACGGCTGCAAAAGTGAACCTCCTGCTTAACCTCCAGGATGGCCTCGGCCAGGCGGCGCGCCTCCTCGGCGTCAGCCTCCAACAGGTAATAGGCGATGCGCTGAGCCGACTTGGGGCCAATGCCCGGCAGGCGGCCCAGCTCATCGAGCAATTTTTGCAGACTATGGTTGGCACTCATATATATGCGCGTCTTAGAACGGCATGCCCGGGATGTTGAGGCCGCCGGTGATGGCGCCCATCTGCTTGTTGGCGAGCTCGTTGACGCCGCGAACGGCCTCGTTGACGGCAGCCATGATCATGTCCTGCAGCATATCGACGTCCTCGGGATCGAGCGCATCGGGATCGATGGTGAGGTTGACGAGCTCCATCTCGCCGTTGACGGTCACCTTGACCATGCCGCCGCCGGCAGAGGCGTCGACGGTCTGGGACTTGAGGTTCTCCTGCGCGGCGGCAAGCTGCTCCTGCATCTTGCGGGCCTGCTTCATCATCTGCTGCATGTTCATACCGGCCATAATGGCTCCTTTACGTGCGGCCGCACGCCGAGCTGCAAGGGCAGCCGGAGCACGGCGGGACTTTCAAACTCAAAAATCGTACCACGGCGCAAGGCCAGCGAGCGGGGCGGACACGCTACCTCAGTCGATATACATGTCCTCCCATACAAACCGAACGCAAAGATTATGCAAGGTCGAATTATGCAAGGTCGCATAATCCGACGTATATGCCCTTTCGCACGGTTACTCCACCGGTTTGAAGATGGTGGCCTGGCCGAAGACACTGCGGATGAGGGCTTTGGCCTCGTCCTCGGTCTGCGGGATGCTTGGGGCTGCGCCCTGGTGGCCGAAGGGACTGCCGGCGCCGGGGTTGGACTCCCAAGGAGCCGCAGCGGCGGGCTTGGGCGCGGACGCCGCACCCGGCACGTCGAACGGGGGCAGATCGTCCCCGCCGGCATCGGCAGCAAAACCGCCGACCATGGCGTCGTCATAGGGCACCCGCTCGGATTCCCACGGTGCAGACTGCGCGGCAGGCTGAGATTTGGGAGCGGCAGGGCGCTCGGGCGCGCGGGGCGCGGGCTCGGTCGGGAGCTTGCCCGTGGCAGGAGCGCCGGCAGGGTTGCCGGAGCGCAGCCAGGGAGCCTTGCCCAGGTCGGACGACTTGGACGCAGGCGCGACAGGCTTGGGCGCGGGCGCCGAGGCAGCAGGTTTGGGCGTGGCGGGCTTAGGCGCCGACGGAGTCGGTGCCGCTTTTGGCTGCGTCGCACTGGCGCTCGAGGATGCAGGGGCCGCCGAGGACACGGGTTGCGGGTCCGCAGATGCCGCAGCCCGTGCAGATGGAGAATGCTCCTCATGTTGAGGAGCCGGCGTGCCACCCCCATCCAAGACATAGTCGACGGTACGACGACCGAAGACCGCACTGACTGTCGGCAGGACCACCGACAGCGTGTCGGCGCGACCGAGCATCTTGATGGCAAAGGTCGAACCCGCGGGGAACGAAACCGTGAGCTTGGAGCCGTCATCGGCCGTGGCGCGGGCGTTGAGCAAAAGCCCTGCGTAGGAGGCCTGGCGCGCCTTGACGCGCTCGACGACCTCGGCCCATTTGCGCTGGAGCTCGCCGGCATCCTCAACCGCGGGGGTCTCGGCGGCGCCGGCGGCAGCAACCTGGGCGGCGTTGTTGGGCTGGGACTGACGTGCCGGCACAGCGGCAGGCGCGGGAGTCGGGGCAGCAGCGGGCTGGGACTTCGGAACCGATGTAGGCTGAGACGCAGGAGCCGCGGTCTTGGGGGTCGGCGTGGGCGCAGGCTGGGCCGACGGAGCGGCAGCACCGCGGTCCCAGGGCATGCCGCCCTGGTGCGCGGACGTAGCAGCGGGAGCGGCAGATGCCACAGGGGCAGCAGCTCGAGCACCCGAGATCAGCGTCGGTTGCTGTGTCATCGCAGGTGTGGCCGCGACAGCCGCGGGCGCAGCGCCTGCAGCAGCCACGCTCGCCGGTACCGCAGCGTTGGCAACCATGGCCTCCAGACGCGCAACGCGCTCGGCCAGAGCCTCAATGGTCAGATCGGCCTCGGGACGTGCCAGACGCGTGCAGGCAATCTCGAGCACCAGGCGCACGTCGCTCGCACCCCTCATCTCCAGCGCGGCATCGTCGAGCACCGTCAGCACGCGAGCCAGGCGGTCGGCAGGATGCTCGCCAAAGGCAGCGGCCTCGGCAGCAAGCGCCTCGGCCTGCTCGGTCCCGCCCTCAAACAGCTCGGCGCGGGCGCCGGCAACGCAAGCCACGTACACATCGCGCACATGCGCCACCAGGTCGCGCGTCAGCTCCAGCAGGTCATTGCCCTCCTCGACCTGCGCACGAATGAGCCCATAGAGCTCGGCAATATCGCGTGACGCAATAGCGCGAGCAAACTCGCCCAGGACCTGGTCCGAAACCTCGCCCAAAAGCGAGCGGGCATCGTCCGCATGCACAGCACCGTTGCCAAAAACGCTCAGCTGCTCCAGCGTGGAAAGCGCGTCGCGCATGCCGCCCTTGGCATGGCGCGCCACGATGGCGAGCGCCTCATCGTCGTAGTCGAAGCCCTCCTGCTCGCACACGTAGGCCAGACGACGCTCGATATCTTCGTTTCCGATGCGATGGAAATCGAAGCGCTGGCAGCGCGAGAGGATGGTCTCCAGAATCTTTTGCGGATCGGTGGTGCACAGCACGAAGATCACATGCGCCGGCGGCTCCTCGAGCGTCTTGAGCAGCGCGTTGAACGCCGCCGTCGTGAGCATGTGGACCTCGTCGATGATGTAGATCTTGTACTTGCCGCGCACCGGGGCAAAGTTGACGGAGTTGATGATCTCCTCGCGCACGTTGTCCACGCCCGTGCGGGAGGCGGCATCGAGCTCATAGACATCGGGATGGTTGCCCTCGGCGATGAGCTCGCACTCCTCGCAGGTGCCGTCGGGCATGCAACCGCTCGCACCCTCGGCGCGCGCCGCCTCGGCATTGCGGCAGAGCAGCGCCTTGGCAAGAATGCGCGCCATGGTGGTCTTGCCCGTGCCGCGTGGACCGCAGAACAGGTAGGCGTGGGACAGGCGCCCCTCGGTAATGGCGTGCTCGAGCGTCGAGACGATATGCTGCTGGCCCACCACGGAGTCGAAGGTGAGCGGGCGATACTTTCGGTACAACGATTCCATGGGTGCTCCCCCGGGTATACTGAGTCTTGTTGCCGCAACGGCCATGCGGTCGCACGGCATACTGCACTCATAATAACCCGTACGGCGAGCCCGCCGCGATAGGAGTCCAAAGAGTATGGCAGACGCAGAGAGCAACCTCGTCCCCTCCGAAGCAGCCGACCAGGTCGAGGTCGCGCTCGAGAAGCAGGCAGCAGCCGATGACGGCATCCTGTACCTCAACGAGTACCAGTACGAAAACGATCTGGTCACCGACTTCGCCCGCCTGGTCGCCTCGCCCAGGCGTCGCGGCTCGCTGTATGTCGCCGCGGCAATTGCCGCGCTCATCGGCATCGGCATGCTGGTGGCCGGCGGCAACTGGATCAAGTTCGGCGTTGTCCTGATCGTATTCGGCGCCTTTTTGGCCTGGTGGAGCAAAAACCTGCACCACACCCTTGCCCGCGACTTTATCGATGCCGTCGAGGCCGACGAGTCCATGGGCGGACGCTACCGCCGCGTCGCCGCCAACGAGGACGGTCTGATGGTCTGGGGCAAGAGCGGCAAGTCGCAGTTCTTCCCGTTTGAGAAGCTCGACCACGTGCTCGACGGCGAGCGCATCTTTGTGGCCATGTTCGCCGACCAGGGCGTGACGATCCCTAAGGACACCTTCGTCCGTGGCGATGCCGAGCAGTTTGGCGCCTTCCTTAAGACGCGCATCAACAAAAAACTCCGCATCGAGACCAAGAAGAAGAAAATGAAGGCCGAGAAAGCTGCCGCCAAGGCCAAGCAGGAAAGCGAGCCCAAGAACGCAAAGGCCAAACAGCGCAAGCAGAAGAAGAACAAGAAGAAGCGCTAAGACCAAGCCAGACAGGCAGCCTCGCATCCCGTTATCCTCCCCATGCACCCGAGCGTGCTACACTAGCAGCATCTATGCCACCGCGAACGCTGGAACGGGCCCCGCCCCGTGCCCGCCGCTCGCAAACGAACTTTAAACGCACGAGGGTTGGCCATGCCGCTTTTCTCGCAACATACCGCCCGGTTCTCGCCGGACGTTCCCTTGGAGGGCACCAGCTCTCGCGATCTGCTCAAGCGGTTCCAGCCGCTCGAGACGCTTGCGACCGGCGGTTTTGGCTCCATCGAGATCTGCCGCGACACGCACCTTCGCCGTCGCGTCGCCATCAAGCGCATCCCCCTCACAGACGGCGCCGGCATGCCCGCCAGCGACATCATGGACGTGCTGCGCGAGGCGCATACCGCCGCCATGCTTCAGCATCCCAATATCGTGCAGGTCATCGACTTTACGCACGACACCGCCTATGCCTACCTGGTCATGGAATATGTCGATGGCATGTCGCTCGCCGAGTTTTTGCATCGAGTCGACGGCCATTCGCTCACCTTTGACGAGGCGGCGGCCGTTGCCGACGCGCTGGGCCAGGCGCTCACCTTCGCCCACAGCAATGGCGTGCTCCACCTGGACATCAAGCCTGCCAACGTGCTCATCGACCACTCGGGCAACGTTAAGCTCACCGACTTTGGCATGGCGCGGCTGTCGTCTGCCGGCGGCTTTGGCGGCTCGCGCGGCGGCACCATCGGCTACATGCCACCCGAGCAGCTCGACATCGAGACCGGCACGGTCGACGAACGCGCCGATGTCTTTGCCCTTGCCTGCGTTATCTATGAGGGCTTGTGCGGCAGCGCTCCCTTTATAGCGGCCACGCCCGCCGACTCGCTCGACCGCATCATCGGCGGCGCCACCTATCCCAGCGAGCTGATACCACACTTTCCCCCGGGAGCCGAGGCCGCGCTCATGAGCGCGCTCTCCCCCATGCCGCAGGACCGCCCCAACAGCATCGAGGCATTTTGCGACCAGTTGCTCGCCGGCTTGGGTAGCGTGCGCGAGGGCCGCCGCAGCCTGGAGCAGATGGTGGGCGAGCTGTCGGATGACGAGCGCGCGGCAGACGATATCGAATCGTTGCCCCATGAGGACGACACCATCGAGGTCGACCCCGCACTCGGCTGGGCCGGCACGCGCTGGAGCCACGCGCGCGATTACACCATGCGCGCCATCTCGGCGCTAGCGTGTGGTGCCTTTAGCTTTTTGCTCATGCAGACGGCTGGCGTCGCGGCGCTTCCCGGACTTATTGCCGCGGCCGTCGCGATTGGGGCGGCCGCCGGCCTGGCCCCGCAGATTGGCTCGGCTATCTCGGCCGTGGGCTTTTTGGTACTTATGGCCAACGCCACCATGCAGGCGCAGGGCATCCTGTCGACGCTGCCGGTCGCAGTCATTTTTGCCGCCGCTATGTCCGGTTGGTGGATCGCCTGGGGCCGCACCGAGGCCGCCGCGAGCGCCGCGCTCACCTGCGCGGTGGCACTTGGCTGTCTAACGGGCGATGTCCTCCTTGCCGCCGGGGTCGCCGCCGGCATCGCGGCCTTTTGGCTCGGCCCGGCAAGCGCCGCGGCCGCCACGGGGATGGGCGCACTTTTTGGCCGCCTGGCTACGGTTGCGCTTTCTGCCGGAGGCGTGCTGGGGCTCGGCAATGTTGCCGCGGCGCTGGGAGACATGCTCTTCTGGGCTGCCGTTGTGCTCGTCGCGGCGACAGCCGCGCTGACATCTCTGCTGCTCAACGCCCATGTCAAGCGTGCCGAGCAGGGCTCGAACCTGACTGCAATCGCTGCCATCGCCGGCTGCGGAATAGGCTCCGCGGCGTCGCTCTGTCTTGCACACCATATGGAAATTGCCAGCCTTGCGGCCGCGGTCGTCGTCAAGGCGGCGGTTGCGGGAACCCTATCCTCTATAATCGTTGGGATATGCCTATATTTGCTCGGATACCAAAGAACCTATACGGAGAGTGATCTTTCGTGAACTTCCTGAACATCTTCGAGGACCACGTGGCCGGCATCTTCGGTGCCACCCGTGCCCCGTTCTCCTTTAAGAAGCTTGCCAAGCAGGCCGCTCGCGACATGGAGAATCAGACTCTGGTGATCAACGGCGTCAACACCGCGCCGGCACTCTATACCATTCTGATCGCCGCCGACGACGATCCCATGCTCGCCCCGTTCTACCCCGAGCTTTCGCGCGAAGTCCGCGAGTTTGTGAAGGCACAGGCCGAAAAGCGCCGCTATGTGTTTGTCGGCGAACCCCTCGTTCGCTTTATGATCGACCCGCAGCTGCGTGCCGGTAAGTTCTCGGTCTTTGCCGAGAACGTCGACGGCCTAAAGAGCTGCGTCATCAACTGCTGCTCGCACGCCTACGTTCCCGGAGAGGTTGCCCATCATCGCCATGACGTGTTCCTGGAGCGGGCCATCGTTGGTGAGCGCATCCGGCTGGCCATGGGTCTGCCGCTGCGGGATGTGACGGAGGAGAACATGATCTCCGACGGCGTGGAGGCTAGCGCCATCTCCTTTGGGGAGTTCATCTCGG
The DNA here is from genome assembly GCA_014846205.1 of Collinsella aerofaciens. Next base: position 11,927 of record RKAY01000138.1, read on the forward strand.
AGGCGGTTGGTCATGTCCGCGAATACCAGGATCATCTGAACTTTGGAGGGGCTGCCGTCAACCCGCGTGCTCTTTCCTGCGAGCGGGTGCTCAATCCGGTT
>RKAY01000066.1 GCA_014846205.1 Collinsella aerofaciens
TGTAGCACTCGCCGTCGCCAAAAACGGCCTCGCCCTCGGCACGCGCCTCGATGAACGCCTTTGCCGCATCTTCCACGCGCTCGACCTTGCGAATACCGCGACCGCCGCCGCCCGCGCGCGCCTTAATAAGCACGGGGCAGCCGATGCGCTCGGCCTCGGCCGTCGCCTCCTCGGGGCTTTTGAGCAAATCGCAGCCCGGCACGATGGGCACGCCCGCCGCGGCAGCCGTTCGACGTGCGGCATCCTTGTCGCCCATGCTGTCGATGACCTCGGCCGAGGGACCAACAAACGCCAGACCGTACTTGTCGCAGTCGCGCACGAAGCTCGCCTTCTCGGAAAAGAAACCGTAGCCAGGATGGATCGCCTTTGCTCCTGACTTTACGGCACAGGTGAGCACGGCATCGTCGTTGAGGTAGCTCTCGGCAAGACGCGGGCCGCCGATGCAATACGCCTCGTCGGCAAGCTGCACGTGCAGCGCGTCCGCATCGGCCGTGGAATAAACGGCGACGGTCTTGATGCCCATATCGCGGCATGCGCGGATAACACGGACCGCGACTTCGCCGCGGTTGGCGATGAGCACTTTGTCGAACATGAAGCCTTCCTTAACTTTCGTGCATGAGTGCAAAAGACATATCGGCGCGGCAGCAAACCTCACCGTTGACGCTCGCAGTACCCGTCGCAAAGCGGAACGGCCCGCGCGCACGCGTGATGGAGCACACCAGATCCACCGTGTCGCCCGGGCGCACCGGACGCTTAAAGCGTACCTTGTCCAGACTCGTGTAGAACGGCGTCGCGCCGCGCGCCTCCTCATCGCCCATCAGCAGCACGCAGCAGTTCTGGGCGAGCATCTCGCACTGAATCACGCCGGGGACGACCGGGTTTCCCGGAAAATGTCCCTGCAAAAAGTACTCGTCGCCCGTAATCGTGATCTTGCCGTGGGCCTCGTCGCCCACCAGCTCTGCTTCGTCGAGCAAAAGCATCGGCTCGCGATGCGGCAACAGTTCTTTAAGCTCTTCTTTGTTCATGGATATCACCTATCCGATCCTCATAAGGCAACTGCCGAACTCCACGAGGTCGCCGTCGGCCACGCAGATCTCGAGCACCTCGCCGTCTGCCTCGGCCGTCACCTCGTTGAGAACCTTCATGGCCTCGATGATGCAGAGGGTCTCGCCGGCCTTGACCTTGGAGCCCACGTGCACAAACGGCTCGTCGCCCGGCGCCGGGGCAGCATAGAAAACGCCGACCATGGGAGCGGTCACCTCGGTGCCCTTGGGCTCCGGTGTGGCGGCAGGTGTCTGCGCGGCGGGTTCCGGTGCGGCAGGCGCGGCTGCGGGAGCTGCAACTTGAGCGGCCATGGCGCTCGGCATGGGCATGGGCACGGCAACCGGCTGCGCGGCGCTCGCGCGCTCAAGTTCGACCGCGGTGCCATCGGGCTCCTCAACGCGCACGCGCGTGAGGCCGCGGTCCTCCATCACATCGGCTATCTCGGCAAGTCTTTTGGAATCCATGCTCTAGCTCCTCGTATATCTACGCAGCGCGATGGCGGCGTTGTGCCCGCCAAAGCCCAGGTTGGTCGAAAGCGCCCAGGTAAGGTCGGCGCGAACCGCGCGATTGGGCGTGTAGCCAAGATCGCAGGCGGGATCGGGCGTGTGGTAGTTAATGGTCGGCGGCACCACGCCCTGCTCGAGCGCCATGGCGCAGGCCATGACCTCGATGGCGCCCGTGGCACCGATCATGTGGCCGGTCATCGACTTAGTCGACGAGACGTGTGCGGCGCGTGCCGCGTCCTCGCCGAGCGCACGCTTAATGCCCGCCGTCTCGGACGAATCGTTGAGTTTAGTCGAGGTGCCATGAGCGTTGATGTAGAGGCCCTCGGAAGGCTTAACGTCGCCCTCGGCCACCGCCAGCGATATCGCGCGGGCAATGCCGGCAGCCTCGGGATCGGGACTCGTGATGTGATAAGCATCATCGGTGTTGCCGTAGCCCACGACCTCGGCATAAATGTGCGCACCGCGCGCCTGCGCATGTTCCATGCTCTCGAGTACCAGCACGCAGGCGCCCTCGCCCATCACAAAGCCGTCGCGGTCTGCATCAAACGGACGACAGGCCGTCGACGGGTCAGGATTAGTGGTGAGTGCACGGCAGGACGTAAAGCCCGCAACGGCATCGGGGATGATTGCGGCCTCGGTACCGCCGGCCAGGATCGCATCGGCATAGCCGTGTTTGATAGCACGGAACGCCTCGCCCACCGCATGGGCCGAGGTCGCGCACGCGGTCACCACGGGCAGGGTCGGTCCCTTTGCCTTGTGGCGGATCGCGATATTGCCCGAAGCCATATTGGGGATCATCATCGCAATCATGTAAGGCGATGCGCGGCGGGGCCCACGTTCGGCAATCGTATGGACGTTGTCGACAAGCGTCTGCATGCCGCCCACGCCCGAGCCCACGTAGACGCCCAGGCGCTCGCGATCGATGGCGCCTTCGACATCAAAGCCCGCATCGTGCATGGCCTCGTCCGACGCCGCCAGTGCAAACTGAACACAGGGGTCCAGGTGCTTGGCATCGTGCTTGCCAAAGTAGTCGTTGCCGTCAAAGCCCTTGACCTCGGCCGCCACCTTGACGGCAAACGCATCCGTATCGAAGTGCGTAATCGGGCCGATGCCGCACGTGCCGGCGCACATGGCCGCCCAGGTGGCAAGCGCCGTGTTGCCGAGCGGCGATACAGCACCGATGCCGGTGATTGCAACTCTCTGTTCCATCATGGTCTCCTCATTCAAGCCGTTCTTCGGCCCTGGTTTCTACATCGCCATTCCGCCGTCGACGCGCACGACCTCGCCCGTAATGTAGGCAGCCGCATCGCTCGCTAAAAAGCGCACCACGCCGGCCACTTCCTCGGGACGCGCCATGCGCTTAAGGGGAATCTGTTCCTCGGTTGCCGCGCGAACCTTCTCCGAGAGCTTTGCCGTCATATCCGTCTCGACAAACCCCGGGGCGACCGCGTTCACTCGTACGCCGCGGGGCGCAAGCTCGCGCGCCACCGCCTTGGTCAGGCCGATCACGCCCGCCTTGGAGGCAGCGTAGTTGGCTTGCCCGGCATTGCCCATCAGGCCCACGACCGAGCTCATGTTGACGACGCAGCCGCCGCGTTGACGCATAAAGGTCTTGCTGAGCGCGCGCGTCATATTGAATGTTCCCTTGAGATTGACATCAAGCACGCGATCGAAGGCGTCATCGCCCATGCGCATGAGCAGGCCATCGCGGGTGATGCCGGCGTTGTTGACGAGCGCCCAAATGGAGCCAAAGTCGTTGAGGATCGCTTCCACGCACGCATTGACGGCAGCGGGGTCGGCCACGTCGCATTGATACGCGCATGCCGCGGCGCCAGCCGCCTCGCAGGCTTCGCACGTCTCGCGCGCCGCATCGACGCTACCGGCATAGACGACGGCGATATCAAAGCCGTCCTCCGCCAGACCGACAGCGCAGGCGCGGCCGATACCCCGCGAGCCGCCCGTGACCAGTGCCACGCGACGTGAGTCGTTGCGCTCGAGCGCGCCGTTGTTCAAGTTGCCCATGTCATTCCTTTCGGGTTACAGCCCTGTGGACTATGCGAGCTCGTCGGCAATAGCTGCGACCTGTTCGGCCGTTTCGCACGAATACACGCGAACGTCACTCAACGTACGCTTGACCAAGCCGGACAGCGTTTTGCCGGGGCCGACCTCAATAAACGTGTCGATGCCCTGATCTTGCAGAGCATGCAGCGTGTCGACCCAGCGAACGGCATGGCTCACCTGGTTGGCCAGCACCTCCGATGCCGCCTGCGGGTCGGCCGGATAGGGCGCTGCCGTCATGTTTGCCATAACAGGAATGAGCAACGGGGACGGCGCGTGACCGGCCTCGATATATGCAGCAAGGCCACAGGTCGCCTCGGCCATATAGGGACTATGGAATGCACCCGACACCGCGACCTTCATGGCGCGACCGCCAGCCTCTTTTACCAGGACGTCGAGGGTCTGCAACGCATCGGGTGCTCCGGCCACAACCGTCTGCTGGGGGCTGTTGTAGTTGACCGGCCAGCAGTCCTCGCCTGCCTGTTTTGCCAGGCCCTCGACCTGTGCCGCATCGAGTTTGATGACGGCGCGCATGCCGCCGGGGTGACGCTCGGCCGCCGTGGCCATCAATGCCGCGCGCTCACACACGAGCTCAAAACCCTCTCGCGTATCAAATGCCCCTGCAAAGGTGAGTGCAGCGACCTCACCCAGCGAGAATCCCGCACAGGCGGCAGGCACCACGCCGCGCTCGCGCAGGGCGGCGGCGACAGCCAAGTCGTGGACGAACATGCAAGGCTGCGTGTTCTCGGTCTGCGAGAGCTCCTCCTTGGAGGCGCTCCGGCACTGCTCGCTGGTCCCCGGGCGCACCTCATCGGCAATGGCGAACACCTCGGCAGCCGCCGGCGATGCTTCGATGAGGTCGACGCCCATCGCGGGATGCTGGGCACCCTGACCGGCAAACAGAAACGCTACGATACCCATGCGGACGCACCCTTCAGGACGTGCTCGGCGCCATCGACCAGATCGTCGACGATTTCGCGAGCGCTCTGGCGCTCGTTGACCATGCCGGCAATCTGTCCGCACAAATACGAACCCTCTTCGTAATTACCGTCCTTTGCCGCCTTGCGAAGCGCACCCGTGCCCATGGCCCCGAGCTCCTCGGGGCTTGCGCCCGCCGCCTCGTTCTTGGCATACGCGTTGGTGAAGGGGCTCTTGAGGGCGCGAACCGGATGTCCCGTCGAGCGACCGGTCGCACGCGTCGACGTGTCGCCCGCCTTGAGCACCAGCTCTTTGTACTGTTCGGATACGGTGCACTCGTTTGCGACCAGAAAGCGTGTTCCCACCTGGACGCCGGCAGCACCGAGCATAAAGGCGGCCGCTACACCGCGGCCATCGGCGATACCGCCAGCCGCAACCACGGGAATATCGACCGCATCGACAACCTGCGGCACCAGTGCCATCGTCGATGTCTCGCCAATATGGCCGCCTGATTCGGTGCCCTCGGCAACCACGGCAGTGGCTCCGCGACGCGCCACGAGACGCGCCAGTGCCACCGAAGCCACGACGGGAATAACTTTGATGCCCGCATCGCTCCACGTCTTCATGTACTTGGTGGGATTGCCGGCGCCGGTCACCACAACGGGCACCCGCTCATCAATCACCACTTGTGCGACCTCGTCGACAAACGGGCTCATGAGCATAACGTTGACGCCAAAGGGCTTATCCGTCTTGGCGCGCAGCTCGTGAATCTGATCGCGCAGCCAGTTGGCATCGGCATTCATGGCCGCGATAATGCCTAAGCCGCCTGCCTCGGACACGGCCGATGCCAGCGAGGCGTCAGCAATCCAGGCCATGCCGCCCTGGAACACAGGCTTTTCGATGCCGAGCAGATCGCAGAGAGGAGACTTGAGCATCACTACTTCTCCAATGCCGCCTCGACCGTATCGACGAACTCGCCGACCGTCTTGGGGTTCTCCTCGGTATCGAGCTCAATGCCAAACTCGTCCTCGACGGCAACGAGGATCTCGACGGTACCCAGGCTGTCGAGGCCAATCTCCTCGAGCGTGGACTCGGGCTTCATCTCGACATCGTCAAGGCCGGCGGTCTCGCGGATAACGTCGCAAACGCGCTCGAAGGTCTTCTGATCTGCCATGGTAGTTCTCCTTTGTTTGTGCCCCAGGGGCGTTTTCATTTCCTATGTGCAACTACTTCCAGCGAAGTAGATAGCCACCTACATCCAAGCCGGCGCCAAATCCAACGAGGGCGATGGTGTCGCCCGCATTCAGTGCGTTGGTGCGCGCCAGCCGATCAAGCGCAAAGGGAATGCAGGCGCTCGAAATATTGCCGGTTTCACGCAACGTTCGGACCACACGGTCGTCCGGCACACCTAAGCGCTTGACCGCCTGGCTCAGGATTCGTTCGTTAGCCTGATGGAATACAAAATGATCGATGTCTTCGACCGCAATGCTCGCATCGCTCGCAAGCTTATGGACCATGTCGCAGATGGCATTGACGCCGAACTTGAACACACGACGACCGTTCATGGACAGCACGCTTTCGCGGTCCTGCGCCGTCTTATACGGCGAGGAGCCCGCCAATCCGGGGACACGCAGTGTTTCGACGTCAGGCGACGTCGAAAGCTCAACGGCGAGGGGATTCTCTCCCCCAGCCTCTATGACCGCAGCACCCGCGCCATCGCCAAAGAGCACGCAGGTGGCACGGTCGGTCCAGTCGAGCGCGCGCGTCATCTGCTCGGCAGCAACGATAAGCACGCGCCTGGCACGACCGCGGGCGATATAGCCCTCGGCGACATCGAGCGCAAATACGAAGCCGGCACAAGCCGCCGAAACGTCGAAGGCAGGACATGTGGCACCCAGGCGCTCAGCAACGGCGCACGCTTCGGCGGGAACGAGATGATCGCCCGTCGTCGTCGAACAGACGATAAGATCCAGCTGGCTCGCATCGATTCCGGACGTCTGGAGCGCTTGCTCGCTCGCTGCCACGGCAAGGTCGTCGAGCGACTCGGTGGTGCACACATGGCGGCTCTTGATGCCTGTGCGGGTAAAAATCCACTCATCCGAGGTATCGAGGAACTCGGACAGCTCGTCATTGGAAACACTGCGCTTAGGAAGCGCCGAGCCCGTTCCAAGAATCGTGAAACCCATCACTAACCTCCTTTGAGTTGTTGACGTGTTTACATCGACCAAGAGAGGATAGCGCATTCTTCGCTTTGTTGACGTGTTAACATTAAATTGTCCAAATGCGACAAAGGCTTCACATTGTGTCTATCTCTCGACACCATTGCGTCATTCACTTATTCAATAAGGAGGTAGCAGCCGCTATGGATGCCCAATTAACGATAGTCGACGTAACCGGATCGACCAACGATGACCTGCTCGAGGCAGGAAAACAGGGAGCGCCGCACGGCACGGGGCTTGCCGCCCGCGCGCAAACGGCAGGACGCGGCCGACGCGGCCACAAGTGGGATTCAACCGCCGGCAACCTGTTGCTCTCGATTGTCCTACGTCCTCGTGTTAATCCCGCCAAGTACTCTGGCCTTGCCGCCGTCAGCGGCCTAGCGGTGCTCGAGGAGCTCGAGGCGCAAGGTCTTGCTAACGAGATCGGCCTCAAATGGCCCAACGATCTCGTCGCACGAGGACATAAGCTCGGCGGCATCTTGGTCGAGGCGGCTCGTGACAACGAAGGCAAACCTTTCGCCGTCTGCGGCATTGGCGTCAATGTGAACTATGTGCCCTCGGAGGTTCCCGATGGCGGCCTGCCGGCAATCGGTCTGTCAGACCTCAACGAGCATGTTCCCACCGTAGATGTGCTACTCAAGGAGGTCCATCACGCGGTCGTGAACGCCGTAGGCACATGGGCAGATCTTATCAACGCCATGGAAGAAGACGCCGGACCGCTCGCGCCCGTCAGCGATGACTATGTCGCTCATCTCAATTGGATTGGGGAGCACGTTATCGCCCGTTCCCCTGCCGGTGACGAGCTGGCGCGTGGCATCTTTCAAACGGTCGATGCCTTTGGTCGCGCGCGTATCGAAACGGAAGACGGCTTGCATTCCTTCCATTTTCAGGAGGCGTCATTGCGCCCATTGAGCGAATAGAGCGCCGCAGCCACCTACTCTGCAGCATTACCCGGCAGTCCAAACCATCATTCAAAACAAAAGAGCCCCGCTACCGTAACGGCAGCGGGGCTCTTTAAGCTATGAGCGATATCGCTTAGAGCTTGATGTCGATGTCGACGCCAGCGGGGAGGTCGAGACGCATGAGCGAATCAACGGTGCCCGAGGTGGGGTCGAGGATGTCGATGAGGCGCTTGTGGGTGCGCATCTCGAACTGCTCACGGGAGTCCTTGTTCACGTGCGGCGAGCGGATAACCGTGTACAGGTTGCGCTCGGTGGGCAGGGGGACAGGACCGGAAACGCGAGCACCGGTCTTCTGAGCGGTCTCGACGATGAGCTTCGCGGACTGATCGACGACCTCGTGATCATAGCCCTTGAGGCGAATGCGGATCTTTTGGGTAGCCAACTTAAACCTCCAAAGAGTGCGAGAGATGTTCTCGCGGATTACGTAACAGGGAGCTCGAACTTAGGCGTTCTTGCTCATGACCTCGTCCACGATGGACTTGGGCGCGGGCTCATAAGAGTCGAACTGCATCGTGTAGGATGCACGGCCCTGGGTCTGGGAGCGAAGGTCGGTAGCGTAACCGAACATCTCGCCCAGCGGCACCTTGGCACGGATGAGCTTGCTGTTCTTGCGATCCTCCATGCCCTCGATCTTGCCGCGGCGACCGGAGAGGTTGCCCATAACGTCGCCCATGTACTGCTCGGGGGTCTCGACCTCGACAGCCATGATCGGCTCGAGCAGCTGCGGATCGGACTTCTTGAGGGCGTCCTTGATAGCCATGGAACCGGCGATCTTAAAGGCGGCCTCGGAGGAGTCGACCTCGTGGTAAGAACCGTCGAACAGGGTGACCTTGACGTCGAGGACCGGGAAGCCGGCGATAACACCGGTGTTCAGGGCCTCCTGAATGCCCTTGTCGATGGACGGGATGTACTCCTTGGGCACGACGCCGCCGACGATAGCGTTGACGAACTCGTAACCGAAGCCCTCCTCCATCTTCTCGAGCTTGATGACGGCGTGGCCGTACTGACCGCGACCACCGGACTGACGGACGAACTTGCCCTCAGCCTTCTCGACGTCGTGACCAGCGGTCTCGCGGTAGGCGACCTGGGGCTTACCAACGTTAGCGTCAACCTTGAACTCGCGGAGCAGACGGTCGACGATGATCTCGAGGTGCAGCTCGCCCATGCCGGCGATGATGGTCTGGCCGGTCTCGTGGTTGGTGGACACCGTGAAGGTCGGGTCCTCCTCGGCGAGCTTGGTCAGAGCCAGGGACATCTTGTCCTGCTCGGCCTTGGTCTTGGGCTCGATGGCAACGTCGATAACGGGCTTGGCGAACTCGATCTTCTCGAGGACGATCTCCTTGCCCTCGGCGCACAGGGTGTCACCGGTGGTGGAGTTCTTGAAGCCGACGCAAGCGACGATGTCGCCGGCGGCAGCGTCGTCACGGTCGATACGCTCGGCGGCGTTCATCTCGAGGATGCGGCCGAGGCGCTCGCGCTGACCGTTGGAAGCGTTGATCACGTAAGAGCCGGACTCGGCGCGGCCGGAGTAAACGCGAACGTAGGTGAGCTTACCGACGAACGGGTCGGTCATGATCTTGAAGACCAGGCCGGAGAAGGGCTCGTCGAAGGAGGGGTGACGCTCGATCTCCTCGCCGGTGTCCGGATCGGTACCGGTGACGGCCTCGACGTCGATCGGGCTGGGCAGGTAGTCGACGACAGCGTCGAGCAGCTCCTGAACGCCCTTGTTCTTGTAGGCGGAGCCCACGAAGACGAGGTTGAGCTCGTTGGCCAGAACGCCCTTGCGCAGAGCAGCCTTGAGCTCCTCGACGGTGAAGTCCTCCTCCATGAGGATCTTCTCCATGAGCTCGTCGTCAAAGCTGGCAGCAGCGTCGAGGAGCTCCTCGCGCTTGGTGGCAGCGATGTCGGCAAACTCAGCCGGGATCTCGTCCATCGGCTCAGGGTAGGTCATACCCTTCTCGTCGGCCTTGAAGTCCCATGCAGTCATGGTGACCAGGTCGATGACGCCCCAGAAGTTGTCCTCGGCGCCCATCGGGACCTGAGCGGCCACGGCGTTGGCGTCGAGACGATCCTTCATGGTCTCGATAGCGTTGAAGAAGTCAGCGCCCACGCGGTCATACTTGTTGATGAAGGCGATGCGGGGAACGTTGAAGGTAGAAGCCTGACGCCAAACGGTCTCAGACTGGGGCTGAACGCCGGCAACGGCGTCGAAGACGGCGACAGCGCCATCGAGGACGCGCAGGCAGCGCTCGACCTCGGCGGTGAAGTCAACGTGGCCCGGGGTGTCGATGATCTGGATGCGGTAGTCGGTACCGTCCTTCTTCCAGAAGCACGTGGTAGCAGCGGAGGTAATGGTTACGCCGCGCTCCTGCTCCTGAACCATCCAGTCCATGGTGGCAGCGCCCTCATGGACCTCACCGATCTTGTGGGTCTTACCGGTGTAGTAAAGAATACGCTCGGTCGTGGTGGTCTTACCGGCATCGATGTGGGCCATGATGCCGATGTTACGGGTATCGGAAAGCTTGTACTTAGGCTTAGCCATGTTAGTTCCTTACCTTAACTTACCGCGCGTTCTCTCACTATCGTTGGTAAGTTAAGGTAAGGAACTAACATGGCT
>RKAY01000028.1 GCA_014846205.1 Collinsella aerofaciens
TCGATTTGTAACAGCTGGCCGCCAAAACCGGCCCTTCGTGTTACAGATCGAGACAAACCAAAACCGTCCTGCAGAAAATCTCAATCTGTAACAGTTAGTCGTCGAAATTGGGTCTTACTGTTACAGATTGAGATGTTTGAAGCGGTGAGCTTACAGGTCGAATTTGGGGACCTTGTCGTCGTCCTTGAGGTCGGCGTGCGTTACGCGATTGTTTCGAAACGGGTGGGAAACACAACGGGCCGGCGATGCTCCTAGTATGCCTATTCAACTGACTGTCTAATATCTAGGGGAGGATCGCGATGCAGGCAGATTCCGCTCAGCAGCAGGGCCTTTATCGCCCCGAATTCGACCACGATGCATGTGGCATCGGCGCGCTTGCCGATATCAACGGCGAGCGCCATCACCAGATTCTGGACGACGCACTGTCCATTCTGGTCAACTTGGAGCACCGCGGCGGTACGGGACTCGAGAAGAACACCGGCGACGGCGCTGGCATCCTGTTCCAGGTTCCGCATCACTTTTTCCGTAAAGAGGCTCAAAAGTGCGGCCAGATTCTGCCGGCAGAGGGCGACTATGGCGTGGCCATGCTGTTCTTCCCGCAGGACGACAAGGGCGTAGAGGATGCCCGCCGCGTGTTTGAGGAGGGCTGCGCCGAGGCCGGCGTGCCGCTGCTCTTTTGGCGCGAGGTGCCGGTCGATCCGCACGACCTGGGCGAGACGGCTCGCGCCTGCATGCCTACTATCCTGCAGGCCTTCCTGGGCCGTCCGGACGACACGCCGGCGGGCGACGCCTTCGAGCGCCGTCTGTACGTGTGCCGCCGCACCATCGAAAAGAAGGCCGACGCCGAGTTTGCCCTGCGCGACAAGATCTTCTACGTGTGCTCTATGAGCTCGCGCACTATCGTGTACAAGGGCATGCTGGTCGCCACGCAGATGCGCCGCTTCTTCATCGACCTCAACGACGCCGCCGTCAAGACGGCCGTGGCGCTCGTCCACTCGCGCTACTCCACCAACACCACGCCCAGCTGGGAGCGTGCGCACCCCAACCGCTTTATCATCCACAACGGCGAGATCAACACCCTCAAGGGCAACGTCAACTGGATCCGCGCCCGCGAACCCAACCTGTACAGCCCCGTGCTGCAGCACGATCTTGAGCGCGTGATGCCCATCATCAACCGCGAGGGTTCCGATTCTGCGATTCTGGACAATGTGCTCGAGTTCCTGGTCATGAACGGTCGCCCGCTTACGCGTGCCGCGTCCATGTTGCTGCCCGAGCCGTGGGACCACAACGACAGCCTGAGTGAGGAGCGCCGCGCCTACGACGCTTACCAGTCCATGCTCATGGAGCCGTGGGATGGCCCGGCGGCCATCGCCTTTACCGACGGTCGCACCCTGGGCGCCGCCCTCGACCGTAACGGTCTGCGTCCCGCCCGCTACTATGTGACGCGCGACGGTCGCTTTATGCTGGCAAGCGAGGTGGGCACCATCGAGGTGAGCCCCGAGAACATCCTGACGAGCGGCTGTCTGGGGCCGGGCCAGATGCTCGAGGTCGACTTTGCTCGCGGCCGCGTCATCTACAACGAAGAGCTGCGCGCTCGTTACGCCAAGGAAAAGCCCTACCGTGATTGGATTGCCGAGGAGACGCTGACCGTCGACGCGCTCGATAAGCCTGCCGCGGCAACGCCCGCCGAGGATGTCGAGGTGCCCGCTGCCGTGCGCATGACCAAGCTCGGGTATCACTGGGATGATGTTGACGAGGTCGTGCGTCCCATGGCCCAGCAGGGCAAGGCGCCGCTCGCCTCGATGGGCATCGATGCGCCGTTGGCCTGCCTGTCCAAAAAGACGCGCTCCTTCTACGATTATTTCTATCAGCTGTTCGCCCAGGTCACGAATCCGCCGATCGATGCCCTGCGCGAGCACATGGTCACTTCGACCACGCTCTACCTGGGCAACCACGGCAACCTGCTCGAGGACTCCCGTACGGCCTGCCAGCTGGTTCGCTTGGAGCGCCCGCTGCTGAGCGAGGAGGAGTTCGACCGCATCTGCGCCATCGACCGCGTGGGCTTTAAGCCCTGCCGTTTCCGTGCCGTGTACCGCCGCGATGCCGGCGAGGGCGCGCTGCAGGCTGCGCTCAAGCAGCTTGCCGAGGACGTTGAGGCTGCGGTCCGCGACGGCGTGAACATCGTGGTGTTGAGCGATCGCGCCGCTGCGGGCGAGGTGCCCGTGCCGTCGCTGCTCGCCGTGGGCTGCGTGCACAATCACCTGATCCGCGCCGGCGTGCGTACCTTTGCCGACATCGTGGTGGAGTGCGGCGACGCTGTGTCTCCGCACGACTTTGCCGCGCTGGTGGGCTACTCCGCGAGCGGCATCTATCCGTACAACGCACATGCGTGCATCCGCGATCTGGCGGCACGCGGCGATCTGGACGTGACGGTCGAGCAGGGCATCGCCAACTACAACAAGGCTGCAACCGCCGGCATCGTTTCCATCATGTCCAAGATGGGCATCTCTACGGTGCAGAGCTACCATTCGGCGCAGATCTTCGAGGCCGTGGGCTTTACGCCGGAGTTCGTCAACGCGTACTTCGCCGGCACGGTGAGCCGTGTGGGCGGTATGGGTGTCGAGGACGTTGAGCGCGAGCAAAACGAGCGCTACGACGCCGCGCTCGCTATCCTTAAGAGCCCGGCACCCGATCAGCTGCCCACGCTGGGTTTGACCAAGTGGCGCCCGTTCGGCGGCGAGGATCACCTCATCGATCCGCAGACTGTCTACCTGCTGCAGACCGCCTGCCGCGAGGACAGTTACGACACCTTTAAGGAGTACAGCGCCCGCCTGCACCGCACCGGCCGTGCCGTGCGCCTGCGCGACTTGCTCGACTTTGATGCCAGCGACCGCACTCCGGTGGCACTCGACGAGGTGGAGCCCGCGCTCAACATCGTCCGCCGCTTTAACACCGGCGCCATGTCGTACGGCTCCATCAGCAAAGAGGCGCACGAGTGCATGGCCATCGCCATGAACCGCCTGCACGGTCGCTCCAACTCCGGCGAGGGCGGTGAGGATCCGCGTCGCGAGACCCCGCTGGCTAACGGTGACTCCAAGAACTCCGCCATCAAACAGGTGGCAAGCGCGCGCTTTGGCGTGACGAGCCGCTACCTGTGCAGCGCCTTCGAGATTCAGATCAAGATGGCCCAGGGCGCCAAGCCCGGCGAGGGTGGCCATCTGCCCGGCAAGAAGGTCTACCCCTGGATCGCCGAGGTCCGTCAGTCCACGCCCGGCATCGGCCTGATTTCGCCTCCGCCGCACCACGATATTTACTCCATCGAGGACCTGGCAGAGCTTATCTTCGATCTTAAGAACGCCAACCTCGGTGCGCGCGTGTCGGTCAAGCTGGTCAGCGAGGCCGGCGTCGGCACCATCGCCACCGGTGTGGCCAAGGGTGCCGCCGACAAGATCTTGATCAGCGGCCACAATGGCGGCTCGGGTGCCGCTGCGCGCGACTCTATCTGGCATGCGGGTCTGCCGCTGGAGCTCGGCCTTGCCGAGGCCCAGCAGACGCTGCTGCAAAACGGCCTGCGCTCGCGCGTGGTGCTCGAGGCCGACGGCAAGCTCATGGACGGCACCGACGTTGCCGTCGCCTGCTTGCTGGGCGCCGAGGAGTTTGGCTTTGCGACCATGCCGCTCATCTCCATGGGCTGCCTCATGCAGCGCGACTGCCAGCAGGACACCTGCCCGGCCGGCATCGCTACGCAAAACTGCCGCCTGCGTCGCGGCTTCCGCGGCAAGCCTGAGCACGTCGAGCACTTTATGCTCTTTGTTGCCGAGCAGCTGCGCGAGGTCATGGCGAGCTTGGGCTTCCGCACCGTCGACGAGATGGTCGGCCATCCCGAGTGCTTACGCCAGATCGAGGTCCCGGGTAACCGCAAAGCAAACCTGCTCGATCTGTCGCCCGTGCTGGCAAGCGCGACCTGCGAGTTCGGTGCCCATATCCCGGGCGCCGACGGTCGCCACTTTCTGCCGCAGATGGCTGCGGACAGCGAGCTCGACAAGACGCTCGACTCCACGTTGTTTGTGCCCTATACGGCCGATGCCCGTGCGCACCTGCGTCCGATTCGCTTCCGCGCCGATATCGCCAACGTCAACCGCTGCGTGGGCACCATCTTGGGCAACGCGGTGACCAAGGCGCATCCCGAGGGCCTGCCCGCCGGCTCCATCACCATCGATTGCGATGGCTCGGCCGGTCAGAGCTTTGGCGCCTTCCTGCCGCGCGGCATTACGCTCAACGTGTGCGGCGACGCCAACGACTACTTTGGCAAGGGCCTTTCGGGCGGCGAGGTGTCGGTGCGCCCCAACCCGCATGCGACCTACAAGTTCGACGAGAACATCATCGTGGGCAACGTTGCGTTCTTTGGTGCCACGAGCGGCCGCGGCTTCATTAACGGTCTTGCTGGCCAGCGTTTTGCCGTGCGCAACTCCGGTGCCACCGTGGTGGTCGAGGGCTGCGGCAACCATGGCTGCGAGTACATGACGGGCGGTCTGGCGCTCATCCTGGGCGAGGTCGGGCAGAACTTCGCCGCCGGTATGACGGGCGGCGTGGCCTATGTCTTTGACCAATACGGCACGTTTGACGCCCGCGTGAACCACGAGAGCGTGGAGCTCAAGGCCCCGACGGCCGATGAACTGGCGCAGATCCGCGCGCTCATCCAGGAGCACGTGGACGTGACGCAGAGTCCGCGCGGCATTAAGCTGCTCTACAGCTTTGAGACGATGAGCAAGCACTTTGTGAAGGTCATTCCGACCGAGTACGAGCGCGTGCTGGCGATTGTCGCTGCGGCCGAGGCCGTGGGCAAGACGCATGCGCAGGCAGAGGAGCTGGCGTTTGACATTGTGACCGGTCGCGCGAGCGCCGCGGATGTCGCTCGCTTTGATGTTGCGGGCGGTGCTGCGTCCGTGGCCGCCGGTTCTGTTGCTTCGACCAAGAAGGAGGCGTAAGTGCCATGGGTAAGCCCGGTGCTTTTCTTGATATCGATCGCGTGACCCACGAGCTGCGCCCCGTGGAGGAGCGCAGCCGCGATTTCGATCCGCTGTACGTGGAGCTCGACGACGACGCGCGCCGTGCCCAGGCGAGCCGCTGCATGATGTGCGGCGTGGCGTTTTGCCAGATGGGCGCGAGCTTTGGCAAGGCGCGCCCGAGCGGCTGCCCGCTGCACAACCTGATTCCCGAGTGGAATGAGCTGGTGTACCGCGGCCGCTGGGACGAGGCTGCCGAGCGTCTGTCGCTCACATCGCCCATGCCCGAGTTCACGAGTCGCGTGTGCCCGGCGCTGTGCGAGGCCGCGTGCAACCTGGGTTCGGTCGATGGCCAGCCCACGACGATTCATGACAACGAGCGTGCGATCAGCGACCACGAATGGGCAAATGGCGGTCCGCGTCGCTTTGAGCCGGCGGGGGAGGGCGCACCCACGGTTGCCGTGGTGGGCTCCGGTCCTGCTGGTCTGGTGGCAGCATGGGAGCTCGCGCGTCGCGGCGCGCGCGTGACGGTGTTTGAGCGTGACGACCGTCCGGGTGGTTTGCTCATGTACGGCATTCCCAATATGAAGCTCGAGAAGTCCGTGGTCGAGCGTCGCGTGGTGCTCATGCGCGAGCTGGGCATTGTGTTTGAGCTGAGCGCCGATGTGACGGACCCTGCGGTGGCAGCCAAGCTCGATGGCTTTGACGCTGTCGTGGTGGCTGCTGGTGCTCGTGCCCCGCGCGGGCTTTCGGCTGCGAACGTGGATGCTCCGGGCGTGGTGTATGCGGTGGACTACCTGACGGCTTCGACCGTGTCGGTACTCGACGGCGGCGAGCCCGCTATTGACGCACGCGGCCTGGACGTCGTGGTCATTGGCGGCGGCGATACCGGCAACGACTGCGTGGGTACCGCGGTGCGTCAGGGTGCGCGCAGCGTGCGCCAGTTTGAGTTCTTGCCGGCGGCGCCCGATAAGCGTACGGCGAGCAACCCCTGGCCGCAGTGGCCCAACGTTAAGAAAACCGACTATGGCCAGCAGGAGGCCATTGACGCCATGGGCGGTGAGATGCGCGCCTGGGGTGTGGATACCCTCGAGGTGCTGCTGGACAAGAAGGGTGCGGCAGCGGGGCTGCGCGTGGTCGATCTGGACTGGTCGGCCGGCAAGCCGGAACGCATCGCGGGCTCCGAGCACGAGGTGCCGGCGCAGCTGGTGCTCATCGCCTGTGGCTTTACGGGTCCCGAGCACAGCGTGTTCGACGCTGTCGGCGTGCCCGTTGCCGCCGCTGGCCGTCCGCTGCCGGTGATGGCCACCGAGGGCTCGCACCTTGCGACCCGTGTCGACGGTGTCGCCGCGGATGCCGCGCCGGTGTACGTGGCCGGCGACGCCCGCAACGGCAGCTCACTCGTGGTGAGTGCCATGGCCGATGCCCTGGCCTGTGCCGCCGAAGTCGCCGACGCGCTGGCGCTGTAAAGTAGTCACGGAGTTATTCAACAATCGAATCGGCAAGGGCTGTCCCCAACGGCCGGCACATAAGGGACGTCCCCAAGTGCCGGCAGCTGGGGACGTTCCTTATGTGTCGGCATCCGGGGACACTCCTTGCGGGTTTGCGAGCGTTTTGCTCGTTTGCCGACGTCTGACTGCTCGTCCGTTGACGTTTGCGCTCGCGGCGCTTTGCTGTTTTCGTGATGGCCGCGGCTGACCGGCTCAAAATCTCTGTATATTTGTCTATGTTTACCTGGGGTTTTGTTCCAGCGCGCATATTCGGCCAAGCATTCCGTCAAGTATTTGGTCAGCATTTGGTTTGCAGTCGAGGCCCCGTTTCGTTCGCGCTGGCCGTGAGCATATGACCTCCTCGTAAGCTCAAATCGAGGCCCATCGATTTGAGGAGGACGCCATGACTGACCAGGCTTGCAATCGAGCGCGTTTGGCCGAAGCCGTCGGCAACGATATTGCCGACATGGCTCATTTTTGGATGCTGCGGAAGTTCCAGTTTTTAGAGCCGGCGCGTGAGCAGTTCGAAATTATTGTCGACCCGTGGCTCAGCTATTGCGAGGAGCCTTCGCAAAGCGAAATCATGGCCTACAACATGGCGTTTACCGACTGGCTGCTCTTTGAGCGCCCCTATTATCATGGTGCGACGCTGCTTGAGCTGTATGTGGACGAGCCACCGGCTTCGCTTTCGCCTGCGTCGCTCAAGCGGCTCGAGCAAGTGCGCGGCACGCATTACTTTTCGCGTTTTGGCATTTTGGACAAGGATCCCGCGACCGGTATGGTCGTGCTGAAGGACACACGCACCGATCATCGCTTTGATGTCTACGACCCGCATATCGTGCAAAAGGAGCATTGGAACGACGGTGCCATTGCGGTGCGCATCGCGTGCGTCGACGACGTCTGGCTAACGGCGGGACAGCTCTATCTGTATGACATTGCGCGCCTGAGCGACACAGCGGTCGACGGGCCAGGTGCCGTGCATCCGGAGGACTTGGAGGACGGTTTTGACACCTCGTGCATCAGCTTCTTCTTACGGCTGGTCCGCGACATCATGGGTGCCCAGGGACGCTACGTAAAGTCGCTCAACATCTACGAACAGGAATGGGAGTAGGGGGTGGGCAGTTGTCGTCTGCCTTGCCTTCTGCCTTTTTGTCTCGATCTGTAACGTTTAGGAACAAAAAACCGGTTTACCTGTTACAGATCGAGACGAACGCTTGGGCGCCGCTGGTTTGTCTAAATATGTAACGTTTAGGGGCCTGGAGAACGTCTAACCGTTACAGATCGAGACGTTTAGCACCTGGCTGGGGGAATGTCTCGATCTGTAACATCTACAGGTCAAAACTCAACCTAACTGTTACAGATTGAGACATTTGTCGGCGGCGGCAACGGTGGCAATGGCCCGTTTGTCCGATGTGGTGGTGATGAAAGTGTCTAATACCGTTCTTAAACACAAGCAGGCGACACGTAACACCTTGGCGCGGAATAGGATGCTTGTCAGGCTCGTGGAGGCGGCTGAGCAGGGCGTGCTGCTTGTGAC
>RKAY01000027.1 GCA_014846205.1 Collinsella aerofaciens
TCTACGAGTTTGGCGTCAACGTCGTCTTTATCGCGCTGGCGGCCGAAGCCGTATTGCTTCTTTTACGTGTACCGCTCAAGCGTGACCTCAACGGCGACGGCATTGTGACTGCCGAGGAAAACGCCGAGGTCGACGAGCTATCGCGCAAGGTGCGCCGCCGCATCATCGTGGGTACGGTGATCTTTGCCATCCCCTGCATCGTCATGACCGCGGGGTCCATTGGCTCGGCGCAGGCCGGCGTGCAGGACGGCTACGGCGTCACCGAAACTACGCGCGAGCTCGCCGCGGTGCTGCCGGGCTTTAAGGATTACACCGTCGCCGTCGAGACCTCGGCTACCGAAGGCGAGGAGGAGGGTATCGTCGAGCGCGAGATTGTCGCCCATGTGACGACAGACGAGGCGCTTGGGGCACACGACCGTCACGTCGCCCGCAAGCTCATCGACCTCAACGTGCCTGAACTCGATCGCGTGGAGTTTGATGTGCAGTAATACGCGACGTGGGATGGATGCGCGTAGCCGCGAGTCACGACATGGCGCAGACGTGACGCGGGCCACGAGCAAATAGCGGGGCGCGGTCCATGTCCGCGCCCCGCTCGCTGATTTATTGCCGTGAATCAGCTGTCCGCATCGACATCGCCAGACTCCACTGTAAACGCCGGACCGGTACTCACCAGATAAAAACGGGTCACCCTGGTATCTCTAAATAGGTAGAGCAAGCCCTGATCGCGTCGGCGCGAAATATACGCCACGTGGACCGTACCAAATAATTCGCCGTTTTCATTCTTTAACACCAGAATGTTGGGGTCGTCCATACGCTCGAACTGTCCATCAACGCAGCTGCCGCCCTTGCCGACCAGTTGCCATCGATGGTTATCCTCCTCAAGAAAAGCCAGGGTTTCCCGACTCGTTTTGTCATCCCGATAGTAACCATCAATGGCAAACCCTTCGGAAGCACATTCCTGCATATAGGACGTTTCTCGGCTTATAGCAAACAGCCCCGTAGCGCCCAGGAGCACAGCCAGGCAGACCACTGCAAGGGTTATCGAGATAGTACGGCGGCCCATATTATCCAGCCCGATACTTGTTTAACGGAGCGCGAAACATACTTGGCACTTCCGATATCAGAGCAAACGTCACCCGCAGCCCGGCGGCAGTCATATATTTCCAACATCAAACCATATGGCTGCCACCCGCGGGGAGAGTATCGGTGAACGGTGCGTTTTCGCGCTCCATTGGTCAAACGTCAACGCGCGCTACAGCTCTTGCCCGATCAATTCAGATTTTGTCGCATACTACCGTAGATCCCCACCGCTTCCACCCCCCCCGAATTATTCAGGACGGCCGCGATGGCGCTCAATCCAGTCCACGGCAAAGTCGACAAGCTCGCGTTGACGCATAAAGCGGATCATCCCGTTACCGAGAGGCGCCGTACGCACCAAGCATTCACGCTCAAAAGCAGCGCCGATTTCATCGAAATCCTCGCCATCGACATAGAGCGTGCGGTATTCCTTCCATACGCGTCGACCGTTTTCCACAATCGCACTGTGCTCCACACAGTCGTGCTTGCCAGGATATTCCGCACGGGCGTCGGCCAAATGCAGCGATGTATTCTTGTCGTAGCCCACGCCCACAAGCAGCACGTAACCGTCCAAATCGTACAGGCGCGCGATGGGCGATCCGTCGCCAAAGATGTTGCTCAGGTCGTGGTTTTCCGTCAAGAATTGAGCATGCCGGCCGTTTGCCGCCACCGAGCGCGCCGGATGGGCGCTTCTATACGTACCCGGCCACGTGCGAAACATCTCGGCAACGGCTCCCATCGTATTGGTAGGCGTAATGCGCTTGTCATAGGCAGGCCAGTTATCGCGAATCAGCTGCCACCATTCTTGAGGCTCCTGCCAATGAACGCCGCTCTCGGGGTCCAGGTTTTTCCAGGATTGCGCCGGCATCATGATGGTGCCGGCCTCGCCCACCGTCTGAAGCAGCGCCTCGATCACCGGCTGCGCGCCGCCGCACACATATCCAAGCGAGCTGAGCGAGCAATGGACCATAACCGTCTGCCCCGCGCACATGCCGACGGCAGAAAGCGCGTCGAGGACATCCTGCTTGAGCACGATTTGTCGATCCATTGCTATTTCCTCGCCATCCCCGCAACCATTTGCTTTTGCGTCATGTGTCGCAATGGCACGCGGACTATGCGGCGTATTTACGCTGCAAATGATACGCTTCCCAATGTTCCCAGGGGATCTTTTTAGTACTTGAAGAAGCCCTCGCCCGAGCTTTCGCCCAGCTTACCTTCGTCGAGCATCTGCTTGAGGACGGATGCCATAGCCTTAAAGTTGTAGGGCATCATCATCTTTTTGAGCAGTGGGCTCACCAAGCCCGGCACCTTCTGATACTGCATGACGATGTTGTAGGCCGTCTGGATGCCCACCGTGTCGAACACGCGAAACGGACCCTTGGGGGCGCCGGTGCCGCGCGTCCATGCGAGGTCGATGCTCTTGGGGTCACTCACGCCCGAGACATACAGGTCAAGGCCCGAGAGCAGCCAGGGCACCAGCATGGAGTTGAGCAGGTAACCGTTCTTTTCCTTGTTGACGGGCAGCGCCAGCATACGGATGTCGTTGGCGAAGTCGACGAGCTCGTCGAAGTAGCGCTTGTCGGTTTGGTCCTGCGCCATGACCTCGGTCATGTTGTTCTTCCAGATGGAGTTGGCAAAGTGCAGCGACAGGTACTTCTCGGGGCGACCGGTGTACTTGGCAAAGGTGCTCGGCAGCAACGTGGAGGAGTTGGTCACGACGACGGCCTTTTGCGGGAGGACCGGGGCGAGCTTCTTGTAAAAGTCGATCTTTGCCTGGGTGTCCTCGGCCATAGACTCGATGACCAGGTCGGCGTCGGCCACGGCCTTGGCAAGATCGAGCTCCAGCTTGAGTGTGGAGTGGGCACGCTCGACGGCGGCGAGCGCCGCCTCCTTGTCGAAGGGCCGGGTGCTATCGGCGATACCGGCGCACCACTCGCCCGTGCCGTCCGCCATGCCCTCGATAGCAGCGATGTACTCCTCGCGCACATGATCGATCTTGGGCTGGGTGCGGCCGATGCTGCCCTCGCTGCGCAGCCAAATCGTTACATCAAAGCCGCAGTAGGCAGCCTGAAAGGCAATCTGGCTTCCCAGCACGCCGCCGCCGGCAACACAAACGGTCTTGTAGCTCATAGGACGGTCCTCTCTTACGTAATTCCATAGATGTGTATTTATTCAACCGTATGGAGGCTACGAGCCGGGGGCTGGTTCTATAAACGGACGGTAATTTGCGGCGAGCGGCAACACCTGTTCATTATCTCAGGGTTCCATGTCCAGCAAAAACGGGTGGTAGCCGGTACGGCTATCACCCGCTTGTCTCATATCCAGCCCAAAGCAGGCCAGCTACTTCTTAATGCCGCGTCCCAGGCGCTCAGCGACCGACGCCACGGCACTCTCGTCGACCGAGCCACAGCTCACGCAGCCATCATGGGCACGCATCTGGCCGGTGACCTCGTCCATCGCGAGCGGCGCCACCTTCTCGAGCTTAAAGCCCTTACCGGCGCGCATGTTTTCCTTGGCCACGCTGATCATGAGCTTAATGCGGTTGAGCTGGTTGACCTCGGACGCGCCGGGGTCGTAGTCCACCGCGACGATGTTGCTCTCGGGATGCTGGCGGCGCAACTCCTTAATCACGGCCTTGCCCACCACGTGATTGGGCAGGCACGCGAAGGGCTGCGTGCAGATGATGTTGGGTGCGCCGTGATCGATCAGGTCGAGCATCTCGGCCGTGAGCAGCCAGCCCTCGCCCATGTTGTTGCACACCGAAAGCACCGTACGGGCCTTGTCGGCCATGGTGCCGATGCGCTCAGGCGCCTCGAAGCGACGGGACTTCTCGAGCATCTCCTCCACCGGCGCGCGCATCCAGTCCACAAGCTTGATGAGCGCTTGCATGCCCGCGCGCGTAGCGGCAGAGCTTCCCAGCTCGTCCTTCTGCAGCTCGGCGTTGCTCATGGAGTACAGGAAGAAGTCGAGCAGACCCGGCACCACGGCTTCGCAGCCCTCGCGCTCGATGACATCGACCACGTGGTTGTTGGCCGTAGGGTGGAACTTGACCAAGATCTCACCGACCACGCCCACGCGCGGCTTGGTGCCCTCGCCCACGAGCGGCATGGTGTCGAACGCGCGGATGGCCTCGCGGCACAGCTTGGTGTAGTTGTGGCGGTTGAACTTGGGCGCCAGCTTGCGGGCTCGTGCCATGTACTCCTCGTAGAGTGCGTTGGCAGCACCGGGCGTGGCCTCGTACGGACGGCAGCGGTAGAGCATCTGCATCATCACGTCGCCAAAGAGCACCGCGTAGACTGCTTGCTTAAGCAGCGCCGGCGTAATCTTAAAGCCGGGGTTGTCCTCGCCGAGCGCCACGGCCGAAAGCGAGATCACCGGAATCTCGGGGTGGCCGCTCTCGCGCAGGGCCTTGCGGATGAGCGCGATGTAGTTGGTGGCACGGCAGCCGCCGCCGGTCTGGCTGATGACCACGGCGGTCTTTGACAAGTCGTACCGACCGCTCTCGATGGCCTCCATAATCTGGCCCGTTACCAGGATCGACGGATAGCAGATGTCATTGTTCACATAGCGCAGGCCGGCCTCGACGGCGTCGTGATCGGTCGAGGGCAGCAGCTCCAAGTTGTAGCCGGCACCGCGGAATACCTCTTTGACCAGGTCAAAGTGGATCGGCGCCATCTGCGGGCACAGGATGGTGTAACCCTCGTCGCGCATCTGCTCGGTAAAGGGCACCTTAGGCCATGCGGTCGAGGCGCTCTCGCGCTGCGCCTCAAACGTGTACTTGCGGCTCGCAAACGCGGGGGCATCCGTGGAGGGCGCCACCGGCGCGGCGTCGCCCTGCTCGTAGGCCTCGCCCGCGGCCGTGGCCTCGGCCAAGCGCTCGGCCTCCTGGTCCTTAAGCGCGGCCATGAGCGAGCGGATGCGGATGCGCGCAGCGCCCAGGTTAGACACCTCGTCGATCTTGAGCACGGTGTAGATCTTGCCGCTGGCCTCAAGGATTTCCTGCACCTGGTCGGTGGTCAGAGCATCCAAACCGCAGCCGAAGGAGTTGAGCTGGATCAGGTCCAGGTCGTTGCGCATCGTCACAAAACGGGCGACGGCGTACAGGCGGCTGTGGTACATCCACTGGTCGACGACGCGGATGGGGCGCTCGGGCTTCACGAGATGCGCGAGCGAATCCTCGGTAAAGACCGCAAAGCCAAAGCTCGAGATAAGCTCGGGCAGGGCATGGTTGATCTCGGGGTCATTATGGTAGGGGCGGCCGGCGAGCACAATGCCGTGACCGCCGTGGTCCTCGACCCACTTAAGGGCCTCCTCGCCCATAGTCTGGATGTCCTCGTGGAAACGCGCATCGGCCTCAAAGGCGGCGTTGACGGCGGCATCGACCTCGGAGCGCGTGATCTTGGGACCGCGCACACGACCGCGACCGGCCTCGGCATCGGCCACGCGGTCGACGGCGAGCACCTGATACAGGCGGCGCTTGAGCTCGGTCTTATCGTGATAGGGCACAAACGGATACAGGAACTCGATGTTCTGCTCGCGGATCTCATCGACGTTGAGCGCCAGCGCCGTGGGGTAGCTCATGACGATGGGGCAGTTGTAGCAGTTACCGGCCGTCGGGTCCTCTTTGCGCTCCCAGCGCACGCACGGCATCCAGATAAAGTCGACGTCACGGTCGATGAGGTTCATCACGTGGCCGTGGCTCATCTTGGCCGGATAGCACACGCTCTCGGACGGCATGGACTCGATGCCCGCCTGGTAGGTCTTCTTACTCGACTGGTCGGACAGCTGTACGCTAAAGCCCAGGCGCGTAAAGAACGCGTGCCAGAAGGGGTAGTTCTCGTACATGTTGAGTGCGCGCGGGATACCCACGGTGCCGCGCGGGGCCTCGTCGGGGCTCAGCACCTCGCGGTTAAACAGCAACTCGTTTTTCTTTTTGAAGAGGTTGGGAGCCTTGGTCTTCTGCTTTTTGTGGCCGGCGCCCTTCTCGCAGCGGTTACCGGTAATGAAGCGCCTGCCGCCGCCAAAGTCGTTGACGGTAAGCTGGCAGTTGTTGGAGCAGCGACCGCAGCGGACGTGCTTTTGCGTCACGGTAAGGTGCGCGATGTCCTCGGCCGAGAGGATGGTCGAGGTGCCGTCGGCGCCGGCGCGATCGCGGGCGAGCAGGGCCGCACCGTAGGCGCCCATGCAGCCGGCGATGTCGGGGCGCACGGCATGAACGCCCGTGAGCTGCTCAAACGCGCGCAGCGTGGCGTCGGACATAAAGGTGCCGCCTTGGACGATCACCTGGCTGCCGATCTCCTTGGGGTCGCGCAGCTTAATGACCTTGAACAGGGCATTCTTGATGACGGAATAGGACAGGCCGGCCGCGATGTCGCCCACCGTGGCGCCTTCCTTTTGCGCCTGCTTGACGCGCGAGTTCATAAAGACCGTGCAGCGGCTGCCCAGGTCGACCGGGGCCTTGGCATGGATGGCAGCATCGGCGAACGCGCGCACGTCCATGTTCATAGAGACGGCGAAGCTCTCGATAAAGCTACCGCAACCCGACGAGCAGGCCTCGTTGAGCATGATGTGCTCAATCACGCCGTCCTTGACGCGCAGGCACTTCATGTCCTGGCCGCCGATGTCCAGAATAAACTCAACGCCGGGCAGGAATGCCTTGGCGCCGCGCAGGTGCGCAACGGTCTCAATCTCGCCGGAATCGGCCTTGAGGGCCTCGATGAGCAGCGCCTCGCCATAGCCCGTGGTGGTCACGTGGCCGATGGTGCAGCCGGCGGGGATGTGGTTGTAGAAATCGGCCATGATGACCTTGGCCGTGCCCAGGATGTCGCCGTTGTTGTTGCCGTACCAGGTATGCAACAGCTGGCCGTCCTCGCCCACGAGCGCGGCCTTCATGGTGGTGGAACCGGCGTCGATGCCAATGAACACGCGGCCGGTGTAGCCTTCGAGTTTGCCCTTGGGGACGACTTCCTGGTCGTGGCGGGTTTTGAATTCGGCAAAATCCTCGTCGGTGGCAAAGAGCGGGTCCAGGCGCTCGACCTCAGCACCCTGCGTGTCGCCCAAGCTGTCGATAGCCTCAATAAGCTGCGGGAACGTGCTGAGCTTGTTGGACTCGTGCGCCATGGCGGCGCCGCTCGCCACAAACAGGTGGGCGTTTTGGGGCACAATGCGGTGCTCCTCGTCCAGGTTGAGCGTGAGATAGAAGCGGTGACGCAGCTCGGAGAGGTACTGCAGCGGGCCGCCCAGGAAGGCGACGTTGCCACGAATGGGACGGCCGCACGCCAGGCTCGAGATGGTCTGGGTCACGACGGCCTGGAAGATGGAGGCGGCCACGTCCTCCTTGCGCCCGCCCTGGTTGAGGATGGGCTGGATGTCGCTTTTGGCAAAGACCCCGCACCGGGAGGCGATGGGGTAAATTTTTTCATGCCGCAGGGACAGTTCGTCCAGCTCATCCACGGATACGTTCAGCAGAGTGGCCATCTGGTCGATGAACGCGCCCGTGCCGCCGGCGCAGGTGCCGTTCATGCGCTGCTCGATGCCGTTGTCGAAGTAGATGATCTTGGCGTCCTCGCCGCCGAGCTCGATGGCGCAGTCGGTCTGCGGGATGAGGGTCTCCACGGCGCGCTTGGAGGCAATGACCT
>RKAY01000146.1 GCA_014846205.1 Collinsella aerofaciens
CAGGCCGGCTTCGGCGGCGCCATGAAGAATCTCGGCATGGGCGGCGGCTCGCGCGCCGGCAAGATGGAGCAGCACTCCGCCGGCAAGCCGAGCGTCAACGCCGAGGCCTGCATCGGCTGCCGCCAGTGCACCAAGATCTGCGCGCACGGCGCCTTCTCGTTTGACGAGACGCGCGAGCACGAGTTTGCCGGCGGCCGTGTGCGCGAGGTGAACGTGGCCCGCATCGACCATGACAGGTGCGTGGGCTGCGGCCGCTGCATCGCCGTATGCAACCAGGACGCCATCAAGCCCGGCTACGCTGCCGCCGTCGAGGTGCTCAACTACAAGATCGCCGAGTACACGAAGGCCGTCGTGGACGGGCGCCCAAGCTTCCACATCAGCCTGGCCATCGACGTCTCCCCCAACTGCGACTGCCACGACGAGAACGACAAGCCCATCGTGGGCGACATCAGGATGTTCGCGAGCTTTGACCCCGTCGCCCTCGACCAGGCCTGCATCGACGCCGTCATGGCCCAGCCCGCACTTCCCGACACGGAGCTCACGCGCATGCGGCACAAGCTCGAGGCCGCCGGCGAGCTCGACGAGGCCCATGCGCACGACAAGTTCTACGTGACGCATCCTGACACGGACTGGAAGAGCTGCATCGACCACGCCGAGAAGATCGGCCTGGGCACGCACGAGTACGAGCTCATCGAGGTCAGGTAGGCTAGGCCTCTGCGCTACCGCGAGCGGCGCCACAGCAGATACGAGTAGCCACAGCACGCCACGCCAGCGGCAACGGTAAGGGCCAGCGACGCAACCAGGCCAACGGCACCGAGGTCCATGACGCCTTCCGCAATGAACGCAAGCCCGCAAACCATGAAGCACACCCCGCCAAAGCGCTGCGTGCGACGCCAGTTCTCGGCGTCTTCCAGGGCCCAGGGTGTCTTGATGCCAAGCGTGTAGTTTTGCTTCACGCGCGGCAGATAGTTGCCCACGCCAATGAATAGCAATCCGACCGCACCGGACACCAGCAGGTTAACCGCGCCGGCCGCAGGCATAACACCCCACACCGTGAGCTCCCCCAGCCAGCTTATGCCGCACATGAACAGCGTAAAAGCGATCACGAAGCCCTGATAGAACCCGCCCGAAGTCCGATACGCCTCTCCCTTGGGGTCGATGCGCGGCACCACATAGAACAACGCGAGGAGCACTAGGGGCAACGCACCAAGCGCCGATGCCATCCAGCTAGGGCCCCAATCGTTAACGACGCCGTTCGCTCCCCAGTGCGTGGGAATCTGCGCGGGCAGACTCGGCATCACCAGGAGGTGCGCCGCAACGTTAACCACGCACAGCGCAGCAAGCACGACCCACACGCGAGGCGATACTCCCGTGCAGTGAATGCCCCTGTTTTCGCTATTCATTCTTATCACCTTCAGTGTTGGTAAACCCCATAAACCAGCCGATCAAATCCTGCATGACGGTGGTGTTTAAGCTGTATACGATGTTTTGGCCATGGCGCTCGTCGGTCACCAACCCGGCGTTTTTGAGCGTCGCCAAGTGATGGCTCAGCGACGGCTTACTGATATCGAAATGCTCGGCAAGCTCCCCCGCCGTGCAATTGCCCTCGCGCAGCAGTTCCAAGATGCGCCGCCGCGTAGGATCGGCCAGCGCCTTAAAACCCTCTCCCGGCATAAGACCTCCTCTCAGCACCCCTCATGACGCGCACACTATACTCGATATTTAGATGTTTGTCTAACTATCTAATCGCAATGCTTCAAACCACATCAAGCAAACGCCATCGCAACCTATGGGCGATTACCTATAATGGCGATAGCTAAAACACGATTCGCTTCCCCATCGGAGGATGTCTATGACCGAAACTGTTGCACTCGTCGAGACACGCGACACCAAGCTCGAAATCATCATGGGCCGCGAGGCACTCGACAAGCTCGCCGATGCCACGGTACTGGTACTCGGCTGCGGGGGTGTGGGCTCTAACTGCTGCGAGGCACTTGCCCGTGGCGGCATTGGTCATTTCGTCATTCTGGACAAGGACATCATCGCGCCCAGCAATATCAATCGCCAGGCCATCGCCTTTCATAGCACCGTCGGCAAACGCAAGGTTGACGTGATGGAAGCCATGATCCACGATATCAATCCTGCCGCCACCGTCATCAAGCGTACCGAATACCTGCTGAGCGACAACATCGACGAGTTCTTTGCGAGCGTTTTTGAGCAGACGGGCGGCAAGCTCGACTACGTCGTCGACGCCATCGACACCATCTCGGCCAAGCTCACTATTGCCAAATATGCTCAGGACCACGACATCCGTTTGGTTAGCTCCATGGGCGGGGCCAACAAGCTCCATCCCGAGTGCCTCCGCTTTGCCGACATCTTCGATACGGTACGTGACCCCATGAGCCGCATTATGCGCAAAGAATGTAAGAAGCGCGGAATCAAAAGCCTACATGTTCTGTTTAGCTGCGAGGAATCGGTTAAGACACAGCCCCGCGACCCTTCCAACATCCACGAGCGCACCGAGCTGGGAACTGCCAGTTTTATGCCGCCCATCATGGGTCAGATGATTGCCGGCGAGGTTATCCGCCAGATCAGTGGCCGCGGCACCGAACGCGTACGCTCCGATGGCCAGCGCCTAAATTAACGAGACGCACCGCGATGACACCGCAATTATTTGATGCGCATTGCCATCTTGATTTAATGGCTCGCCCGGACGCCGTTGCCGACGAAACTGTGGCTATAGGACTGGGGGTCTTTGATTGCGGGGTCGACCCACGCGACTTCGCGGCAGCAAAAAAGCGTGCCAGCCGCTACCCAAACATTATCGCGGGCATCGGCCTCCATCCCTGGTGGCTCGCCGACGGCCGCTGCGGTCCTGCCGAAGTCAATCTACTTTGCGAAGTTGCCGCCCAAGAGCGCTACATCGGCGAGGTGGGACTCGACTTTTCCGCGCGTTTTGCCGGAAGCGAACCGCTTCAAATACAGGCACTTGACCGGCTCTGCGATGCGCTCGTGCAGCGCCCTCTTGCCGGGCGTGTGATATCAATTCACGCCGTTCGTTCGGCAGGAACCGTACTGGACGTCCTCGAATCGCACGGACTACTCATCCCAAACCCCGACTCCCCCGTTATCATCTTCCACTGGTTTAGTGGTACTTCGGACGAACTCGTCCGCGCGCGTAATGCGGGCTGCCATTTTTCCGTCAACGAACGCATGCTCGCGTCTAAACGAGGACACGAATACGCACGACAGATTCCACTCGACCGCCTGCTGCTCGAGACTGATGCACCAGCCCAGCCGCAAGCAGATGCAAGCGCACAGCAGCTCATCGCATCGCTAAAAAGCGTCTCCCGACGCATCGCCGAACTTAAAAACTGCTCCGCGGAGGACATCGAATCGCTCGTTGTGGGAAATTCGCGCTCCATATTCGACTTCCGCTGACCCCGGTGGGCAAAAAACATCAAATATGAGTACTGTTGCAAAGCTAGTAGCATTATTTTGCAACAAAAGAACGCCTTGATAATGTACAGCCGTTCATTATCAAGGCGTTTTAGCATGGCTAAAGCCATATTTAACAGGTTTTAATCGCCCCCAGGCGCTCAACCAGGCCCTCAAAAGCTTAATTTCGCTGTTACTAAAATAGTGACAGTACTCATATTTGGCATTTTTTGCCCACAGGGTTCCGGGGAGGCGACAATTCGACTCTCCGGGACTACTCAATTATTCGAAAATCGGCGCTCCGTGGCCCCAAGAACCTTCCATGCCGCACACGGTCGAGGCAAACCCGGCAGCAAAGTCGAGCGCGCGCTCGATGGCCTCGGCGCCATCCTCGCCACGCTTGGCGGAATCGAGATAGCACATCAAAAACGAGGTGAGGAACGAGTCGCCCGCCCCCATGGTGTCCTTCATGTCCGTTACCGGTTTAGCCAGCTGGCGGTAATAACGCTCGCCGTCGTAAGCAATGCAGCCCTCGGCGCCCGCCGTAGCCGACACAAAACGCGGACCCAAGCCCTTCACCCATGCCAGACGCTCGCGAATCTCGTCTTCATTCGCGGCATCCGCGGCGCTAAAGAAAGCAAAGTCGACGTACGGAGCGACCTGCTCGTAGTATTCATCGGTCGAATCATCCGAGAAGTCAAACGAGACGGTAATTCCCGCAGCCTTCAGTTTGGGGAGTTCGCGCTCGGTAAAGCAGTAGTTGCCCGAATGAACCACGTCAAACTGCTTCATATATGCTAGATCAAAACGATCGAGCACATAGCGCGCATCGCCGCGGATGCCGCCCTCGTTCGACCCCAAAAACACGCGGTCACCATCGACCACGGTAACACGAGCCGCGCCGTTCTCGCCGATGAGCTGTTTACATTTGGCGAGCTCGACACCCTCGTCCTCAAGGCTCGCGATGACATGCTCGGCCGCGGCGTCGTTTCCAAAGATACCCACATACGCGGAGCGCGCAGCCCCGCACTTCTTGGCATACACGGCAAAGTTCACCGCATTGCCACCCGGATACATAGTATGGATATGCTCGTAACGATCGACGACGTTATCGCCAAACCCAAGAGCGTTAACGTTAAATGTCATAGCACCGCTCCCCTCTCGTCCTAACGAGATCGCTTTAATGGCTGCCGTGCCACCCTGGCCCTACGCGAGTTCCAGCAAATCCGGCAGCTGGTCGATAATCTTATCCGCAGCATCTTGGCTAAATCCAAAGCGCTCCTCGCGCTTGGCAATCACCGTCAGGCCCGCTCGCTTGCCGGCAGTAATGCCGTACACCGAGTCCTCCACGCAGCAGCAGCGGTCCGTAGGCAATCCCAAACGGTCTATGGCGTGCAAATAGATGTCGGGCTCGGGCTTACTGCGCTTAAACTGCTCGCCCGAGACCAAAAACTCAAAGTAATCACGAATGCCGCAGGTGCCCAAAACTTCCTCGATATTATTCAGCGGCGACGACGACGCCAATGCAACGCGAACACCGCGGTCTTTGAGCCCCGCCAGCGTCTCGGGAACACCGGGGTTCAGTAGCTTGCAATAGTCGCAGACACAAGAGCTCGCCCACACATCGTAACGGGCCTCGGCGTCTTCGGGCTCAAGGGTACCCGAGCCCGCACGCCTGTACCATTCCACGAGCACCTGCTGAAAATCGCGATGCGACGACCCCACAATTGCATTGAGTTCGTCGCGCGTCACAGAAATCTGCAGGTAATCGATAAACTTCTCGAGTTCCTTTTGATAGTAAAACTCGGTGTCGACCAAAACGCCGTCCATGTCAAAGATAACGGCGTCAAACGGAAATGCGGACACGGCACCCTCCCTAACAAAAGGACGCCCGCGAGCAGGCGCCCGAGCCATGCATTAATCGGCGATTCTAACCCAGCAGCTTATCCAGCGCCACCGCAATGCCATCTTCGTTGTTGTTGGCGGTCACCATCTGGGCCACAGCCTTGACCTCGTCGACGGCGTTACCCATGGCAACACCGGTACCCGCCCACTCAATCATGGACTTGTCATTCTGGCCGTCGCCAAACGAGACGACCTCGCTGGCATCGATGCCGAGCTTGGGCAGGGCACCCTCGAGCGCGCGGGCTTTGTCAATACCGGGCGCCGTGTACTCAAAGTACCAGTCGGCCGTAAACATGCCCGAAAGCGTCTGCTTAAAGGGCGCATACATCTCCTCGTAATGCGCCTGCAGGTAGGCCGGATCGCCCGCCGTCAGCAGCTTGTCCACGGGATAAGCGTCCACGACCTCATGCAAGCTCTCGACCTCGCGGATCTTAAGGTCGCACGCGTCGCGCTCATACTTGACAATATTCTTCTGCGAACCGTCCCGCAGCGTAATCATGCAACGGTACGAATCCTCGACATGTAGATCGCGACCAAGCGAGATGATGGGGATCACGTCGAAATTGCGCAGATGATCAATCAGACGGTGCAGTTCGTCAGCCGGCATGGCCTGGTCAAAAAGGACCTCATCGGTCTGAGCATCGACCACATGCGCGCCATTAAAGGCAACTAGCAGACCGTCATGGTTTTGAAGGTCGAGCTCCTGCGCCAAGGCGTGCAGCCCCCATGCAGGACGGCCCGAAGCCAAGATGAGCTTAATGCCCGACTCCTGCGCCGCGAGCAGCTTCTCGCGCGTACGCGGGCTGATGACCTTTTGGTCGTTGGTGAGCGTACCGTCGATATCCATTGCGATGGCTTTGATTGCCATATATGCCTCCCTGTCATTGAACAACCTTGTCTGAGCCATCATACAGAACACCCACGGCAGCTCTGTCTGCAACGGGTAAAAAGTCATATTGTCCCGAACATGAACGGCGCGTGGTCGTGAAGCTTTATCGCACAGGTCAAATACGTCTGCTAGCGACGCTCCTCCGTCGGTGCACCCTCGACGATCGCGATGCCCGCCGATGCACCCAACGCGCTGGCGCCGGCCTCGATGAATGCGCAAGCCTCTTCGTAATTATGAATACCGCCCGCCGCCTTGATTGCCACGGCATCGCCGAGCACCTCGTGCATCAGCCGCACGTCCTCGAGCTTAGCGCCGCCAAAGCTTCTGCCAGTCGATGTCTTAAGGAATCCCGGCTTAGCCTCCAGCGCAATCTCACACACACGGTGCTTGGCGGCATCGTCGCCGTCCAGCTTGCACATCTCGACGATCACCTTGTCAGTGATGCCATGCGCGCGACAAAAATCAGCAATGGCAGTCATCTCGCGCTCGATGGCATCAAAATCGCGGTTCTCGACCGACTCCTGATTCAAAACGTAGTCAATCTCGGTAAAGCCGCACGCAGCGTATTCCTCAAACCTCGCGAGCTTCTCCTCAAGCGTCATAGTGCCCTGGGGAAAGTCGATAGCGCCGGCAAGGATGATGTCAGAGCCCTCGAGCATTGCGCGACCCGTCTCGTACTCCTGCAGGTTCGCAAATACACAACGGAAGTTGTACTTTAGCGCCTTCTCGACATACTGCTCAAATGTGTCCTCGGGAGCGTCGATATAGTCGATGTATTTATTGATGGGTTTGGCAAGCGTCATGCTGGACCTCCTTGTTCAGGACCGACAACCGATTTGTGGTTTCACGCGAAAAACCACGTTCAATGTACGCCCGATACGCAAGGACAGCGTCCGCTTTCCGGTAAGTGGTATGAAATTAGCCGTAGAAGTATATTTACGGAAAGCGAATGGCGCCGTATGCGGATGCCGACAGCCAGGCACCCCCCCTCAATACACCCTCATGCCCATTCAAATAGCAAGGGGCCCGTATCTGTTGGGATACGGGCCCCTTTCGGCCATGACCTATCTCAGCAACAAAGACTACTTGCGGTGAGCGCGGTAGAACTCGATCGCACCATCTTATCCGAGCCGGGGCACGTTCGCATAGCGTGGCGCGTGACGGTTGCAAAACCACCCCATTTGAAACAAACGCAAAAAAGTACTTGCAAAGACGCGTTCCGACATATAAGTTGATAAAAGACCGCCGTTGCGGTTTTAAGTAGATCGAGCATATGAAGTTTGAGTTTTAGCGTGTAAGAGAAGGAAGATCGGCAAAGTACAACCCCAAGCGTAATGACAACTTAATGAGGTAACTGCCATATGTGAGGCATCCCGGGCATTGCTG
>RKAY01000081.1 GCA_014846205.1 Collinsella aerofaciens
ACCGCGCTCGGCGTTGCGTTCTTTACCGAGCCCATGCGCTCCGGCAGCCGCAGACCGCGCTTGGTGCCCGATTTGCCGCTCGCCTCGTGACGAAGGAACTGCAACGGCGTCTTGCCCATTTTGCGGAGCAGGCCCACCAGCGTGATGAGAATGAGCGCAGCGGCGGGAACCACGGCACACTTCACGAAGATCTCCCAGCTCCAGTACACCTGGAAGGGCGGCAGGCTGTACGAGCCGTAGTAGAGACCGCGCATGGGCTCGGTAAAGAACGCAACGCCGAGCGCGGTGCCCAAAAGCGCCGCGACCACGCCCACGATGGCGGGAAGTACCAGGTAGTGCAGCACGATCTCGCGGCGGCGATAGCCGCTGGCGAGCAGTGTGCCGATGATGGCGCTCTCCTCCTCGATGGTGGCGTCGGTGAGCACCACAAAGACGAACGCCATGATCACGATGATAATGTTGAGCAGCGTCATCCACATCATGGAGTCGCCGTCCACGTCGTCGCGCGCATAGCCAATGCCCTGATTGGAATCGGCATCGATCAGGTCGTCCACGCGCGCATCGGCATCGGTCAGCGCCTCGACCATATCCTGCTCCGCATCGATGCGATCCGCAGTGGGGAGGTCGCGATCGGCAAAGGTGAAGGAGTAGGTGTAGGCAGGCGCGCCGCCGGCGTCCTCAAGCGCGGCAAAGCCGGCGTCGGTGACCTCGGCAACACCATAGGTGATGGTGTTCACCGTAAAGTCCGAATTGTTGAGGAACAGCGCCTGGCTATCGGGCTGCGTCATGATGCCGCAGATGGTGTAGGTGCGCCCCTCGAGCTCGACCTTATCGCCGATGGCGAGGTCGTTATTGGCGGCAAAGACGCGGTCGATGGCCACCTCATCGTCTGTCTTGGGCTGCCTGCCCTCACAGTAGGACGCGATATCGACCTTGGTGCGGTGCGCATAGGTGCGCAGCGTGCGCTTGGTGCCGTCGTCGCCGGCGGTCTTTTTGATGATGGCGTCGATGGAGAAATTCTTGTAGAGCGTGACGCCGCCGACGTCGTCGGCTGCATCCTCGGCTGCCTTGAGCTGGTCGTCGGTAGCCTCGAAGGAGGTGGTCACGCGGCCGTCCTCAATCGTGTACGCATCGCGCATGTCGTCGATAAGGCAACCGATGGAATGCGCCGCGAGCAAAAAGCCCGAGGTGAGAGCGATGCTCCCGCACATAAGCAAAAAGATGCCCAGGTACTTGCCGATATTGCGGCACAGCTCGCGCGGGAGACGTTTTGCGAGAGGTGTCATGACGCCGCCTACCAATCGAGCTCGGCGGCCGCGACGGGCGACTCGTTGAGCTCGTCCTCGACGATGCACCCGTCGCGCAAGCGCAGCACGCGATTGGCCATGCGCGCGATGGCGGCATTGTGGGTGACGATGACGATGGTGCAGCCGTAGGTGCGG
The DNA here is from genome assembly GCA_014846205.1 of Collinsella aerofaciens. The sequence continues at coordinate 1,443 of RKAY01000081.1, forward strand.
TTGACGTCCTCCATGAGCTGCAAGATTTCCTTGGACGTCTTGTAGTCAAGCGCGCCCGTGGGCTCGTCGCACAGCAGCAGGCCCGGATTTTTGACGAGCGCGCGACCGATAGCGCAGCGCTGCTGCTGGCCGCCCGAAACCTGGCGCGGAAACTTGTTACGGTGCTCATAGAGGCCCAGCGAGCGCAGCAGGCCGTCAATGTTGAGCGGGTTTTTGGACAGATGCGCCGTGACCTCAATGTTCTCCTTGATGGTAAGGTCGGGCACCAGGTTGTAGAACTGGAAGACAAAACCCAGCTCGCGGCGTCGGTACTCGCCCAGATCGGCGGGTTTGAGCGCCGTGAGGTCGCAGCCGTCCACCATGATGGAGCCGCCGTCGGCATCCTCCAGGCCGCCGATCAGGTTGAGAAAGGTCGACTTACCCGAGCCCGAGGGCCCCAGCATGACGCAGATCTCACCGCGGTTGATGGACGTGTCGATGCCATCGAGTACCGTCAAGCGCGCATCGCCGTCGCCATAGTGTTTCTTGAGCCCGTTGACCTGGACGTAGGCATGCTTTGTCGCCATGCTATCCCCCGTTGTTAGCCTTCTGCTACTTTTCTAGGCTAATAGTAAACCCAGGCGAACTATTTTTAAGCGTCAGGCGCGACTTTTTTCCAACCTACTCATTGGGGACAGACTTAAATGAGTGAAATCGCTCATTTAAGTCTGTCCCCAATGAGTGGTCCCGGCAGGAAAGGAACGTCCCCAAGTGACGGGTTGTGGCTAGGCGTGGGATTTGTTGTGGGCGAGGGCTAGGCCTACGGCGGCGATGGCGGCGGCAAAGAGCACGGTGACGCCCAGGTCGCAGGCGATGTCGCCCAGCGCGGCAGACGTCAGGTCCGAGGCAAGCGCCTTGCCGATCGCGTCGCTCACCCAATACGTCGGCACAAAGTGCGCCGCCGTCTGCACGGCCGGACCCATCAGCGACAATGGCATCCAGGCGCCGCCCAAAAACGTCATGAGCAAGCCGAGCAAGTTGCCCACACCGTTGAGCAGCTCCTCGCGCGCGCCCAGGCTCGACAGCGTAAAGCCAACGGCCAGCGGCGTGCACGCCAGGGCAAACGTTGCCGCCAGCGCCAGGCACACGCGCCCCACGCCGACCTCGGCGACCGCGCCGGCAAAGCCCACGACACCCATCATGCTCGACACAAACCAGATGCAGACGGTGAGCACCGCAGCAGCCGCGAACACGGCAAGCGAACGCTGGCGCTCGGAGACCGGGCCGGCCTCCATGCGGCGCACGCGCTCGGGCTCGTTCATGCCCGAAAACACCAGTCCCACCGACACGATGACCGACGAGATAATCGCGTACGCGCCAAAGTTGAAGTACGACTCGAGCGTGGCGGCGGCAGTCGAGTTAACCTTAACCTGCTCGATCTGGACCTCGGCGCGCTTGGCGACCGCATGCTCGGCCGCCTTGGCAACGCCACCGTTGGAGGCAGCTGGCTCAAGCGCCGCCGCGGCGCCCGCGAGCGAGATCCAGCGTGAGGCCTCGGCAGACGAGAGCGCCGCCGCCATAGTGCCGGAGCCGTAGGTCACATCGAGCTTGGGCAGGGCCTCCCCCGCACGGGCGGCCGCGACAAGGTCGTCCTCGAACCCCTCCGGGATAAAGAACACGCAGTCGGCGCTACCCTTGGCGCTGTTGCTCTTGGAGAGCGCACCCGCAAGGTCGTACGCGTCGTCGCCGACGCCCGTGACCAGGTCAAAGCGCGAGCCCAGGTGCTTGGTAAGCGCCCGCGAAAGACCGCTGTCGTCGCGGTCGACCACGATCACGTTGGCGTCATAGGGCTTGTACTCGGTGAGCTGCGACGAGTTCCAGCTCACCGAGGCAGCAATGAACACACCCATGAGCGAAATGAACACCGTATAGATGAGCAGGTAGAACGGGTGCGCGAGCGCCATGCGAAGCGCGGTCTTAAAGGTGCTCATAGCGGCTCCTTCCAAAGATCAGCGTAGCGGCGGCGACGAACAGCAGCGCCATAAGGACCAGCGCGCCGGCGCGAACGGCAAAGGGCCCCAGATCCTCAAAGAAATACAGACGGTTGAACATGTCGCAGATGAGCTTGACGGGGTTGAGCCAACACTCGGCCGGGCAGGCGCGGGCGACGTCGTCGGCAAGCGCCATCGCCGGCTCGCCGTAGAGGCCGGCGAACAGGGCGCACGTGGTGGCAAAGCCCGTGAGGATGCCCGACTTGGACGCCTTGCCGCCCTTAACGGGAAGCGTGCCCACAAAAAGGCCCAGGCCCGTCGCGGCAAGCGCGGAAGCAGCGCCGCCCACGAGGCACAGCCCCTCACGCCCGCCGAAGTCGACGCCCACGACCAGGCGCACGTAGCCAATCGCGACCGCCATCGAGGCAAAGGAAACCAGCCACGAGCCGACAAAGATGCCGGCCAGCGACGCCGTCTTGGAAAGGCCGCCCACGCAGCGGCGCGCGCCAAGGCCCGACAGATTGGGCTGCAGGTCGACGACGCTCAAAGCGGCAAACTCGGCAGACATCATCGCGACCAGGCCAAAGAGTGCGTAGTAGTAGATGACCGTGCCATCGGGCGTGGCACGTGTCAGGCTCACGCGACGGGTTCCGCCCTCGAGCGACAGGGCGCGCGCAACCGCCTCCGGGTCGGCAAGGGCGGCCGGGTTGTCTTGGGCAATCTGGGACATGAGCTCGGCATTTTGCGTATACGAGCTTGCCACCGTCTCCAGAATGCTGCGGTCGGTGAGCACGGTCGACGCACGCGAGCTGTCGTAGCTCGAAAGCAGCGTGAGCTTGGGCGCACCCGCGTCGTCGACCGCGTAGATGCCCGCGACCTCGCCGTCCTTAAGCGCACGGTTTGCATCGGCCGCGTCGTCGCACTCGTAGACCTCGAGCAGCTGGTCGTCGCTCTCCTTGGCAAGCGAGGTCGCCACGTCCTTAAAGGACGAAGCGTCCCAGGCCTCGTCGGCGACAACGGCCACCGGCACCGGGTCGACCTTGCCGTCGGAACTGAGGTTCGCAAACATAAACATGAACATCGTGGAAAGCGCGACGGGAAAGACCGCGCCCCAAACCCACGTGCTCGGCCGGCGCAGCAGCGTCTTGACCGTAATGATAATGGTGTTGAACATGGCCGCCCCCTAGTCGCGCAGCTCGCGGCCGGTAATCTCGAGGAACACGTCGTTGAGGGTCGGCGGCTCGCTCCACACGCGGCCGAGCGCAACGTCGGCGGCGCGCAGCGTGTCGAGGATGTCGACCAAATTGTGCGGGCTCGCTTCGCAGGTGCAGATGAGCTCGCCGCCGGAAAGCTCAACCGAAAGCACGTGCTCGAGGGCGCGCAGCCGCTCGACTGTGGCTGGCTCGACGGCGCCGACCTCGACGGTCACGCGCTCGCCCATCTGAATCATGCGCTTGAGCTCGTCGTTGGTGCCCTGCGCCAGCACGCGCCCGCCGTCCATGATCATGATGCGGCTGCAAATCTGCTCGACTTCCTCCATGTAATGGCTGGTATACACCACTGTGGCGCCCTCGTCGCGCAGGCGGCAGATGCCCTCCAGGATGGCGTTGCGGCTCTGCGGGTCGACCGCCACCGTGGGCTCGTCAAAGAAGATGAGCTCGGGTTTGTGTGCGATGCCGCAGGCAATGTTGAGGCGACGCGCCAGGCCGCCCGAGAGCTTGCCGGGGCGGAACTTGGCAAAGTCGCCCAGCCCGACAAAGTCGATCGCCTCGTCCACGAGCGCACGGCGGCGCTTGCGGTCGTTGACGTAAAGGCTGCAGAAATAGTCGATGTTCTCGCGCACCGTGAGCTCGTCAAACACCGCCACCTGCTGCGGCACCACGCCGATGCGGCGCTTGAGGTCGTAACGCGCGGGCGTCATGGGCTCGCCGAACAGCTCGATGGTGCCTTTGTCGTAGGCGAGCAGCTGCAGGATGCAGTTGATGGACGTGGTTTTGCCCGAGCCGTTGGGGCCCAGCAGGCCAAAGATCTCGCCGGGGGCGATGTTCAGGTTAAAGTGGTCGAGCGCAATAAGATCGTCATAGCGCTTGACGAGGTTTTCGACATGGACGATGTCTGTCATGAGGCGGCCCTTCTGTTGATTGCGGCCCGGTACGATTGCATCATCGCAGGAGCCGCCGGCGCGCGCCAGTGAGCTTTGTCACGAGTGCGGGGATCTTGGCCGTGCGGCCTGCCGACGCCCCCGCTTTGCCGCGCGGGAGGAATGTCACGGTTGCGCAGGCGGCCCCTCCACCACGCGCAGCTTCGCGTACAATACCCGTATGAACAGGCTTTTCGACAAATCGATTGTACTGGCGTGCTGCATTGCGGCCGCCGCGGGCCTTGCTGTGGACGCTCGCCTGGTCGCGGCGTTTTGCCTTGGCGTTATTGCCACCTCTCTGGCTGAGCTCGCGCAGGGGAAAAGCGCCCGGCGCGCGAGCGAGACCGCGAGCTGCGCTTACATCATCGCGGCCGTCTTCGTGCCGCCGTTTGTGCCGTTTGCGCCTCTCGCCCTCTATGACATCGCGCGGCGCGTGCGCCGTGAGCACGCCTGGGTCGCGCTGGGCATTGGCTCCGCCTTTGCCCTTGCGCTCGTCGCGGACCTTCGCACCGACGTGCTTACCGCCCGAACGCTCCTGCTGACCGCCATCCTTTCGGTTGCCGCCACCTTGCTATCGCTACGTACCGCCCAGTTGGAGCGCGAGCAGCAGCACATGCGCCGTACCCGTGACGAGCTGCAGGAACGAGCCCTCGCGCTCGAGGCGCGCAATCGCGACCTTGCCGACCGCCAGGACTACGAAGTCGAGCTCGCGACGCTCGCCGAACGCGCCCGCATCGCGCGCGAGATTCACGATAACGTCGGGCACCAGCTCACGCGCGCCTCACTGCAGGCCGAAGCCCTGCGCGTGGTCCACGCCGACGAGCCCGGCGTCGCCGCCGATTTCGCCGACGTCAAACGCACGGTTGACGAGGCGCTCCAGCTCGTACGCGCCAGCGTCCATGCGCTCAACGACAACGCCGTCGACCTTTCCGTGCAGCTCGAACGCATTGTTGAAGGCGCGCGCTCGGACGGCGGCCCGCAGATTGAGCTTGAAGTTATGGCCGAACATGCGCCCGCAAACGTCGCCAACTGCTTTGCGGCGGTCCTGCGCGAGGCGCTCTCCAACACCATGCGCCACGCTTGCGCCCATGCTGTCACCGTACGGTGCATGGAGCATCCGTCGTTTTACCAGCTCATTGTTAGCGACGATGGCGCGGGCCGGCGGCTGGCGTGTGTTTGCCACCGTTCCCAAACAGCAAGGAGATGAGGGCCGATGAGGCTCATCGTTGTCGACGACGACCGCCTAGTGGTCGATTCGCTCAAGATTATCCTGGGCGCCCAGCCGCAGATCGAGGTAATGGGCACCGGCGCCAACGGCGACGACGCGGTCGCGCTCTACGCCGAGCACTCGCCCGACATCGCGCTGCTCGACATTCAGATGCCGGGACGCGACGGCCTATCGGCGGCGCGCGAGATCCTTGAGCACGACTCTGCGGCGCGCGTGGTGTTTCTGACGACATTCTCGGATGACGAGTACATTGTGTCGGCGCTCAAACTGGGCGCCCGCGGCTACCTGATTAAAACCGATGTCGCCGCCATTCCTCCGGCGTTGGCGCAAGTCATGGACGGCAAACGCGTGCTCGAGGGCAAGGCGATCGA
>RKAY01000026.1 GCA_014846205.1 Collinsella aerofaciens
TCTTATCCGCTTCCACCAGCCCCTCTTTCATGAGCTCGGCAAACCCGGAAATGGAGGTGAGGGGGGTTTTCAGCTCATGGGAGACATTGGCGGAGAACTCCCGCCGCAGGCTCTCCCGCTCCTCTCGTTCGGTGACATCCACCATGAGAATCACCGCGCCGGTCACCTGTCCGTTGGCAGTAACCGGACTGGCCAGAATCTCGAAGATGTGGGACTCGCCCCGCATCAGGGTCTCGGCATGGCGGCCGGCCAGGGCTTTGCCCGCGGCCTCCCAGATCTCCCGCCGGCAGGTCCCCTGCCGGATGCTCTCGGGCTGCTGCTTCTCCCCCAGCAAGTGAAAGGCGCTCTGATTGCCGGAGAGCACATGGTAACGGCTGTCGATGAGCAAAACCCCTTCGCTCATGTTCTCCGCCAAGGCGGCAAACTCCCGCTGCCGGCGGCCCAGGGCGTCCATCTGCCGGCCAATGGTGCGGTTCTGCTCCCGCAGGCGGCGCTGCAGTTCGCGCTCCTGGCGCAGCGTGGGGTCGACGGTGGCTGAAAGTGCGATGAGGATGCCGAGCTGAATAGCGGGACGAAGTAAGAAGAGCCCGATACCCTGGAGCATCACGTCGACCAAAAGCTCGACGACGGTGAATGCAATAAGGATGTAGGACAGGCGGGCGGCGTTGCGGCGCTGGTTTTTGATAAGGTCCAGGCCAAAGATGATCAGGATGACGGCACTTGCCGCAGAGAGCATGATGCCGGCGACGATGAGTCCAACCGCGACCAGCATATTGTCGCCGAGCTTTTCGGCGGCGTTACCGTTGATGAGTGCGGTGATGACCTGCCACATAAAGGCGGCGACCGACGGGAGCGTGCCCACGCCGGACAGGATGCACAGGACGGCGTACACCTTAATGATGAGGGGAATCTTCTTGACCTCCGTGGCGCTGGGGACGCTGGGGTCGAGTTCATTTCGATCCATACAGAACCTTTCTCGCTTTGTCCTAGGTTACAAGGATACGCCGCCGACCTGCCAAAAGACAGGACGAACGTCCCAATTGCAACAATGTAACCCTCAACGGTGGGCGAGGTGCGGCGCTGGCTCCCATGTCGTGTAGCCAAATAAATGTTTGGCCGCAAAACGGATTATTAGCTCGGTGGGCTTTTAAAAAGCGCTGCTCATGCGCTGGGGAGCGCGTCGCGCCGTGCGTATAATAAGGCGGGTAACGCCAAAAAACGAGGCTCTGAGGGGATGCCATGTCTCAAGAAACCATCCGCGCGGCCGAGCGTGCTGCGGGACAGGTGAAGACCATGTCGACGTATGATCCGGACTCCGACCAGCTGCATGAGGAATGCGGCATTTTTGGTGTGTGGGCGCCCGATCGCGACGTGGCTCGACTGACGTACTTTGGCCTGCGTGCACTGCAGCACCGCGGCCAGGAATCGGCGGGAATCGCCGTGGGCGATGGCGGCACGGTTATGGTTCGCAAGGACCTGGGCCTGCTCGACCGCGTGTTCTCCAACGCCGACCTGTCGACGCTCTCCGGCCAGCTGGCTGTGGGTCACGTGCGCTATGGCACCGCCGGCGCCAAAAGCTGGGAAGCCTCGCAGCCACATCTTTCGACTATTAATAGTGTCATCATCGCGCTTGCGCACAACGGTACCCTCGTCAATACCGACGAGCTGCGCCGTCAGCTCATCGAGTTGGGCGTGCCGTTCCTCTCCAACTCTGATTCCGAGGTCGCGACCAAGCTCATCGGCTACTTTACCCAGCGTACGGGCCATCTGCGCGAGGGCATTCGCAAGACCATGGAGCTTGTGCGTGGCGGTTATGCCATGACGCTCATTAACGAGCAGGCGCTCTACGCCTTCCGCGACCCGCACGGCATCCGCCCGCTCGTGCTGGGCAAGCTGGTGGACGAGGGCCTGGACCAGGCCGACGCCGCATCCGTTTCGCAGCTGCCGTCGCAGGACGGTGCCGCGACGGTCGACGCCACCACCCATGTCACCCGCGCCGGCGGCTGGGTCGTCGCCTCCGAGACTTGTGCGCTCGACATTGTGGGCGCCGAGTACGTCCGCGACGTCCGTCCCGGTGAGATTTTGCGCATCAGCGCCGAGGGCCTTGTGTCCGAGCAGGGCGTGCCTGCCGCCGAAGAGCCTGCTAACTGCATCTTTGAGCAGGTCTACTTCGCTCGTCCCGATTCCATCATGAACGGCAAGAGCGTCTACGCCTGCCGTTATGACATGGGTCGTCAACTGGCACATGAGGAGCCCGTCGAGGCCGACCTGGTCATCGGCGTGCCCGACTCCGGCCTGCCGCCCGCGGAGGGGTATTCGCACGAGAGCGGTATTCCCTTTGGCGAGGGCCTTATCAAGAACCGCTATGTGGGCCGTACGTTCATCGAGCCTACGCAGGAGCTGCGCGCCATGGGCGTGCGTATGAAACTCAACCCGCTGCGCGACAACATCGAGGGCAAGCGCCTTGTCGTCATCGACGACTCCATCGTCCGCGGCACCACCATGGTGCAGCTCGTCAAGATGCTGCGCAACGCCGGCGCCAAGGAGATTCACATCCGCATCAACTCGCCCGAGGTCATCTGGCCGTGCTTCTATGGCATCGATACCGACGTGCAGTCGCAGCTGATCAGCGCCAACAAGACGGTCGACGAGATCTGCGAGTACATCGGCGCCGATTCGCTGGCCTTCCTTTCGGTCGAGGGCCTGCTGAAGGTCATGCCCAAGGGCGGCTACTGCGATGCGTGCTTTACCGGCCGCTACCCCGTGGCGATTCCCGAGAGCTTTGGCCGCGATAAGTTTATGGAGGGCTTTAAGCCCCGCAACCTGGACGCGCCCCTGCACGTTGAGGAAGATGCCGTGGCCGAGAAGTATGTCGACCGCAGCTGGGAAGAGGAGCACGGCGAGGCCTAAAGCCTGCCATTTAGGGACAGGTTTATTTTGGCAGGTTTTATCTGCTGTTTTGTTGATATGACGGCGCGTGTTGTTATGACGCGCGCCGAAATGAACGCAACTATGAGCACCGTTTGGCGCCCGCGCGGCGCCACGGTAGTGGGAGAGGAAGGCTCAGATGAGCGACAGCAAGCATGTGACGTACGAGGACGCCGGCGTCGATACCGCCGAGGGCGGCCGCGCCGTCGACGCTATTAAGCAGATGGTCAAGGACACCAACCGCCCCGAGGTTATCGGCGGCATCGGTGGCTTTGGTGGCCTGTTCTCGGCCGCCGCGCTCAAGGATATGGAAGACCCGATCCTGATTAGCGGTACCGACGGCGTGGGCACCAAGCTTGTGCTCGCCCAGATCATGGACCGTCACGAGACGGTGGGCCAGGACCTGGTCGCCATGTGCGTCAACGACATTTTGGCTTCGGGCGCCGAGCCGCTGTTCTTCTTGGACTACGTCGCCATTGGCCACATCGAGGCCGAGCATATGGCAAAGATCATCAAGGGCGTTGCCGACGGCTGCAAGCTCGCGGGCTGCGCGCTCGTGGGTGGCGAGATGGCCGAGCACCCGGGCGTCATGGCTCCGGCCGACTACGACCTCGCTGGCTTTACCGTGGGCGTCGTCGACCGTCCCAAGATGCTCGACCCCGCGAACGTTCGCCCCGGCGATGTGATCCTGGGCCTGCCTTCCACCGGCGTGCACTCCAACGGCTACTCGCTCGTGCGCAAGGTCATCGGCGTCGACGGCATCAAACCGGGCACGACCGAGGCCGCCGCTAAGGCCGAGGAGCTGAGCCGCCCGCTCGAGGAGCTCGGCGGTGCATCGCTGGCAGACGCCCTGTTGGCTCCTACGCGCATTTACGTCAAGCCGATTCTGGAGCTGCTCCGCGGTGGCGCCAACGTTCATGCCATTGCCCACATCACCGGTGGCGGTATTACCGAGAACCTCAACCGCGCGCTCGCCGACGACGTCGACGCCGTGGTTACCCGCAACGGCGCCGAGATGGGCTGGGACGTTCCGCCCGTTATCACCTACGTGTCGCGCCAGGCCGAGCTTGCGCCCAACGAGGCGTGCAAGACCTTCAACATGGGCGTTGGCCTGTGCCTGATCGTCGCCCCCGAGGACGAGGTCGCCGTGACCGAGGCTCTGGTCGCGCTGGGCGAGAAGCCGTTCCGCGTGGGCGAGTGCGTCGAGGGTTCCGGTAAGGTCGTGTACTCCGATGAGCGCTAACGAGCAGATGGCTGCTGCCGAGGGCTTGGGCTATGTGCCCTACACTCGACCGACCGGCACTGATACCGCCGAGCCGCTTAAGATCGGTGTGCTCATCAGCGGTTCGGGTACCAACCTGCAAGCGTTGATCGACCTGATCGCCGCTGGCAAGCTCAACGCTTCGATTGAGCTTGTGGTGTCGAGCCGTCCTTCGGCCAAGGGCCTGCAGCGTGCCGAGCGTGTGGGTATCCAGACGCTGACGCTTTCCAAGGATGTCTATGCCGACCCCATCGTCGCCGACGAGATCATCGCGCACGAGCTGCTCGAGCGCGGCTGCGAGTATGTGGTCATGGCCGGCTACATGCGCATGGTGCATACGCCACTGCTGGCGGCGTTCCCCAATCGTGTGGTCAATTTGCATCCGGCGCTGCTGCCGAGCTTTACCGGTGCGCATGCGATTGACGATGCCTTTGCGCGCGGCGTCAAGGTAACTGGCGTGACCGTGCATTTTGCCAACGAGATCTACGACAACGGTCCCATCATCGCCCAGCGTGCGCTGGCTGTTGAGGAGGGCTGGGATGTCGACACGCTCGAGGAGCACATCCATGCGATTGAGCACGTGCTGTATCCCGAGGTCGTGCAAATGCTCGCCGACGGCCGCGTTCACGTGCTGGAGAGCGGCAAGGTGGCGATTGACGCGCCTCGCGGCTAGCGACGCACAGTACAATTTAGCTGAGTAGTCAGGGTGGTCATTGGCGCCAAGGCGCGTGTGACCACCTTTTGTTTTGGTGGTCACCTGCGACGTTCTTGAATGACTAGTCGTTTAAGAACGTCGCAGGTGACTAGGTGAGAGAGGTGAGCGCATGGCGGATAACGAAGCGCTGTTTATGCCTGAGCTGGTATTTTTTGATTGGGAGTGCGCGACGCCGGATGAGGTGTTTGCGCGACTCGAGGGCGAGCTTGCCCCGCGCGGCTACATTGCGTCAGGTTGGCTCGATGCCGTCCGCACGCGCGAGGATGCCTATCCCACGGGCCTTGCCATGCCGGCGGCCAATATCGCCATCCCGCATACCGATCCGGGGTTTGTGGCTAAGCCCTATATCGCGGTGGTGAAGCCCGCCGCGCTCGTGACGTTCAATGCTATGGCGGGCATGGGTGCCCCGGTGCCGGCGCAGATCATCATCAATCTGGGCATTGCCGAGCCGGGCGGCCAGGTCGAGGCCCTGCAAGCGCTCATGAATATCTTTATGGATGCTGATGCCGCAGCCGACGTGCTCGGCCAGACCACGTCCCAGGGCATGGTCGACGCCATCCGCCGCCACTTCTAAGGCGGGGCTGAGCCGGCACCTGGGGACGCTCCTTTTGTGCCGGCACCTGGGGACTGTCCCTAACTGCCGGCAGGAAAGGAACGTTCCTAACTACCGGCTGCCGGGTATGTCCCCTTTGCACCAAAATGGTGCAGATTGACCTGTCCCCCATGCACCAGGTGTGCCGCGGGGGCTGCGTTGTGACACAATGGCGTTTGTTCGATTCGTGATGCGAAAGGCCAAACATGGCAAATAAGAAAAAGAACCCCGAGGCCGCGCCGACGCCCGAGCAACAGGCTCGCGCCGCCTCCAGCTCTCGTAAGAAGCAGCGCAAGACCTATGTGTCCAAGACCGTCAAGATCATCCTGGTGGTCATCGGCGTGCTAGCGATGCTGCTTTCCGTCTCGGCCATGGCGTGCTCCGGCCTGATGTCGCAGACCGAAAGCGCCGGCTCGGGCTATAAGCTTACTGGTGGCGTGGCTGCTACCATCAATGGCACCAACCTCACCGAGGACACCGTGACCAAGCAGATCATGAGCATGCGCACGTCCTACGGCTACACCAAGGATAAGGACTGGGCGCAGTACCTGGTCGACAACGACCTCACGCCCAAAAAGTATCGCAAGCAGCTCATCGACTCCTACACGCAGCAGATTCTGCTTCAGCAAGCGCAGAAGGAAAACGGCGTGACCGTCTCGGACGAGGAGGTCGAGAAGGCCTGGAAGGACGCCTGCAAGAGCGCCGGCGGCGCCAAGGCCTTTAAGAAGACGCTTAAGACCTACGGCTACACCGAGGACACCTACAAGGACTCGCTCAAGGAGAGCCTGGCGCAGCAAAAGCTCAAGGATGCGGTAGCGCCCACAAGCAAGCCCAAGGACAGCGAGATTGTCGATTACATCAACGAGAACCTGTCCAACTACAATGACGCCCGTCGCTCGTCGAATATTCTGATCAAGGTCGATTCCGACGCTTCCGACGAGGACAAGGCCGCCGCCAAGGCCAAGGCGCAGGAGTGCCTGGACAAGATCAACTCCGGCGAGTTGAGCTTTGAGGACGCCGTAAAGCAGTACTCCGACGATACCGGCTCCAAGGATAAGAAGGGCGATGTGGGCTGGGACAAGCTCACCACCTTCGTCGACAGCTACCAGGCGGCACTCGAGGGGCTCAACAAGGGCGATGTGAGCGATGTCGTCGAGTCGACCTATGGTTACCACATCATCAAGTGTACCGACTACTTCCATGTCGATAATCAGGTCGATGACATTAAGCAGGTGCCCAAGGACATCAAGAAGTACGTATCCAACGTGGTGAAGACGCAGGCGGCAAGCACCGCGTACAGCGAGTGGCTGGAGCAGTACAAGAAAGACGCCGACATCACCGTTAACCCCATGCCCAAGGACGTACCCTATAACGTGAGCCTGAAGGGCGTCACCAAGAGTTCGACTGACGATTCGTCGACGACTGAGTAATCATGGGGCGGTGCCCGCGCGAGTGCCGCCCACGCTATCGAGGAGGATTTACAGATGACCAACGAAGAGCTGCAGAAGGAAATGATCGCGGCCATGAAGGCTAAGGACAAGGTT
>RKAY01000062.1 GCA_014846205.1 Collinsella aerofaciens
AAAGGAGATTTTCCGGAAGTTGTGCAGACTGACTACAATGATACTAAATGGGAATCGGTCGTTATCCCGCATGACTGGGCCATCTTCGGACCTTTCGACATGAACAACGACCTGCAAAACGTAGCAGTCACACAGAACTTTGAGAAGAAGGCATCACTGAAAACCGGACGTACCGGAGGACTGCCTTATGTCGGAACCGGATGGTATCGCACCAGCTTCGACGTTCCCGCCGACAAAGAAGTCACTCTCCTGTTCGACGGAGCAATGAGTGAGGCGCGTGTATACGTCAACGGACAGGAGGCTTGCTTCTGGCCCTTCGGCTACAACTCTTTCCATTGCAACGTCACCCCTTTCCTGAATAAAGACGGAAAGAACAATACACTGGCGGTACGCCTCGAAAACCGCCCCCAGTCTTCACGCTGGTATCCGGGAGCAGGTCTGTACCGCAACGTCCACTTGATCGTGACGGAAAAAGTACACATTCCGGTATGGGGCACGCAGATTACTACCCCGCATGTCAGTGATGAATTTGCCGCCGTACGCCTGCAAACCAAGATAGAGAATGCCGGCGAAAAGACAGAAATCCGTATAGAGACAGAAATCCTGTCACCGGATGGAAAGGTAGTGACCCGCAAAGAAAACAAAGGCCGCATCAATCACGGGCAGCCGTTTGAACAAAACTTCATCGTCAACGCGCCTCAACTCTGGTCGCCGGAAAGCCCCGCTCTTTACAAGGCTGTATCGAAAGTGTACGCAGACAACCAACTGGTAGATACATACTCTACCCGCTTCGGTATCCGCAGCATTGAATACATTGCCGACAAAGGTTTCTACCTGAACGGAAAACACCGCAAATTCCAAGGTGTATGCAACCACCATGACTTAGGTCCGCTGGGTGCGGCCATCAACGTAGCGGCACTTCGCCACCAGCTCACACTCTTAAAGGATATGGGATGCGACGCCATTCGTACTTCCCATAATATGCCGGCTCCCGAACTCGTGGAATTGTGCGACGAAATGGGATTCATGATGATGATCGAACCGTTCGACGAATGGGACATCCAGTACGCCGACGCCACGTTTATGGCAATGCCAGCGGACGAAGCAGCAAACGACCAGCCCGACACGCACGCTTTTACCGTGCAGGCTCATCTGCCGCAGGGCGGGCAGGCAACATTGCATATCAATAAAGTGATGCCCGCTGCGGGCAGCTCATCCGAAACCGTCACGCAGATTGGCCAAGTCAAGGCCAGTGCATCGGATTCGGATAATCTGGCAACGTTCACGCTTGAAGACACGTTCCTCGATGCAGCTTCGGGCCTTCTGGAAGAAGGCTGCAAGTTGCGCTTTGTCCTCGACTACCAGGGCAAGACCTATACGCTCTCCTCCCCCATGACCGTTGTCACCGCGCCGGCCGCAAAGGCAGAATCGGGCTCGACCACTATCGTCCCCACTACCATGGACCAAGAGATCACCCCGTTTGATTTCCCAGCGGCGTTTCCCGGCATCGGTGGTAATAAGTTCACGTGTTGGATGCCCACATTTCCGATCCTCTTCGATTTCTCGTTTGCTGGATACGTGCTGTTTGGTGGAGGATACAAACCAGCCAGCTATATGAACGATTCGGGCAACCCTGATCCGGAATACTGGAAGAAATCGCCGCGCGAGTCGGGCGCCAAGCAGGCAAACCGCTACCTCGACGAGATGGAGGGGAAGTGGAATCAGTACAAGAGTATGAGTGCCGGTTCGGGCACCGATCCAAGAAACACCAAGCTCCTTCGCCACCATTGCACGCCGCTGTTCACGATGGATATCGCCACACAGCTGTACGGATCACTCGCCTACGATTGGGTGGGCAAAACCTGGGGTAACAACAACGACCCCGCATACGGCAATATTAAGGCCCTCTTCCAAGTAAGAACCGACCTCAATTGGACCGAGCAGTTTACCCTAGGACCGGTGCCGTTTTTCCTAAACGTCAATCCCTGGGTGCTGGCGAAGCTGGCGCTCGCCGTGGGTGCCCACACGCACGGCAGCGGCGCGGCGTTTTTTAAAAACATTTCGCTCGACTATTCAAACACGTCGGGCTCGTTCACCATCCAGATCGGGCTTGCCGTCACCTTTGGCGCCGGCGTTGCAGGCGTTGCTTCGTCTGCCGTGCGCGGTGCCGCATCCCTCACGTTGTTCATTGGGTACGAGAAGGCAGATGGACACCAGCTTCCGCGGCTGCGCGTAGGTGCAGACGTCGATGTCGATGTGATACTCCAGTTCGTGATGTTCAAGTGGACCACCAAGGCTTGGTCGGGGTCGTGGCCCACACTCATCGATTCGTGGAATATGTCGGTGAACAATGGCGACCAGTATGTACTCCAGCGCTCTGAGCTGGCATTGGGTGGAAATACGCCTTATACGTTGGATGCCTGCTTCGGCACGCCCGGCAACGCCGAGGCAGGTGGTGTGCCGCAATTTATCGCATCGGCCACCATCGTCACCAACGCCGAGCTGCTCGCACGCGCCGAGGTTAAGGCCGCTGCCGTAAACGCCGCGTCTGTCGTGCGCGATTGGGATCAAGCGGTCACGCGCATTGAGCTCGAGGCGGATGCAGAAAGCGACGACACGGGACAGGTTGAGCATTTCGTCCACGCACTGATGCAAAACGACGAAAACGCCGCGCCGATGTACGAGTACACCTATATCGGCCAGGCGACGAACGCCGTTGCGGACCCCAACGCCAATTCTGCCGACGTGTCGGAGGACGAGCGTGGCGGCATAAAACCCTCGAGCAACAACGTGCTGTTTGCCGGCGTGCTCAGCGAAGCTCACATGAAGCTGGCAATGATTGCCGGCGTAGAATGCCTGTTCCGTATCGCCTCGGTGCGCTACGGCGACAATGGCCGCTCACGCCTGGTGGTGCACACAAAGGCAAACGGCACGTGGTCCGCTCCCACGCCCGTGGACTTCCCCCTTGGGTTTGGCGAGGGCGACGTGGGGCGCGACGGCATATACGATTACGACTTCGACGTGGTGGAATATACGGACGGAAGAGGAAACCAGGACGCCTACGTGTTGCTGGTCTCGGGCGAGCGCCCCGCCGGCGACAACACCCTTTTCGATACGGCGAGCACATCCGGCATACTGTCCGTTGTGCGCCTGCACATAAGCAACGACGGAGTTCGCGTGATATCGCACACGTCGTGGCGCAGCATCTCGCGCGGCCGCCTTCAGGAGGATGGCTACCATTGCCTGCAGTGCCCGCGTATCACGGTGGGCAAGACGCTGGTCGACGGGCGCCTGTCGGGTGCCTACCTCCACCGCCGCGGAACCACCGCAGAGAAGGCACTCGGCAGCGAGGCCGAGGTTGCGCTGGAATGCTTTACCCTGTGGTCGGATGATTTGGGCGACAGCCTGACGTTCCGCCAAGTTCTTCGCTTTCCGCAGGCACCGTCGAGTATCGAGCTGGGCGAGCCCGAGAATATCAACGGCAAAATGGTGACGCCCGTTGCGTACGAGACCGCAGACGGTTGCGGCTGCGCATCGTACGCCGTGATTGGCCAGTCCATTGCGGGCTGGGGCGTTATACCACCAGACGCCACGGTGCCCCATGCGGTGCCGTGGCCACAACATTCGGGCTTTTTGGCCACTGTCAACGAGCAGCTGCAACATATTACTTGGACGCGAGGCGCATCGGCATTTGCAACGCAGCCCGTGGGTGCCGCAGGCTGTGGCCCGGCATCGTTTAGCGTAAGCAACAACGGCAGGTGCGTGCTCTATGTAGAGAACACCGATGGCAAGGTGGGACAAACCTACGACGAAGAAGGCAACCCGGTAGCAGTGATGGGCAAGCACTTCCGCATCTTCGCCAGCGCCTTGGCAGGCGATCTGTTCACGGAGCCGTTCGTGATGTGCGAACTGGACCATCCCGTCGATCAGATAACGACATTTTTGACGTCGGGGAGCATGCTCTCCGCGCTCGCCACGCACATTGTGAGCGCGGAGAAGAGCGAGGCAGAGCTGCACGGCATCGAAGTGCCCTTGGTGGCGTGTGCCACTCCGACGGGCGCGGTCGCTACCTCGGGCGCGGTGGTGCCCGGAGCAGCAGGCGAATCCTTCATGGTCACGGTGCGAAACGACGGCAACACTTTGCTGACCGCCGGCACGATCGATCTGTACCGAGAGGGCTCCAGCCAGCCGTTCTCCAGCGCATCCATCGGATTCGGAGCGAACGCACGCATGGCTTCGATCTACGATCCAGAGCTTGCCGAAGATACTTCGGCCAACGACATGGCACACGTAAAGTACGCGCTCGAGACGCTGGGTGCGCGTTTTGCAACGCACCCGCTGGTAGCCGACAATGGCAACGCCGTGCTGGCACCGGGTTGCACAGCACAGTTCCGCATGAGCTTCGCCATTCCCGAGAGTTGGAGCGACGAAGTGGGCAAACGCGTAACGCTGTATGCGAAGGCACGTAATCTGGTGGCGCTCGATCCCGTAACGCTCGAGGAGATCCGACCGGGCGCAAACTCGGCGCTGGGTGCCGTTCTGCACGAGCTTCATGTGCCCGACGCGGCATGCGAACGCTCAGAAGTGCAGGTCGGCGTATGCGACAGCGCGGATACGACAGGACTTCACGACGCCCCGATGACAGTAGACGGCGATGGTGGCTCGAGTGGAGGTGGCTCCGACGGAAGCAGCTCCGGTGGCGGCAGTGGCTCTGGCAGCGGCAAGGATCACGGCAATAACAAGCGCTCCGGAAAAGCGGGCGCGCTCGCCGGCACGGGCGACAGCAACGTCCCCCTAACCGCAGCCGCAGCAGCACTCGCCGCAGTTGGTGCCGGCCTTGTCGCCTACAGCGCCCGCCGCACGGCGCTCGAAAAAGACACCGCCAATGAGGTCAATTCGGATAGGCCTCGCTAGCTCCTAGTTACTTTTGTGTGAGACGCCGACTCGGCTCATCGAGCACCAAAAAGGGCTGGCCCCGATAACTCGGAGCCAGCCCTGAGTCGCCTGACGTAAGAATCGCGGCGTTATTTGAGCTTCAGTGCCTCCATCATGGGCACGGCGGCATCCCAGTCGATCTTCCAGCCGATCGACACGCGGACGGTTTCACCCGTTGCGGGAGCCGTCGCAAACAGCGTATGACCGTTGTCGGGACCGGTAAAGCGCAGCCACGTTATGCCGTTGTACTCGACCTGGTCGGTTGTTGTCTCCTTGCCTTCGTAGACCTGCTCTAGGCTTGCAACCTCTTCCTCCGGCGAGCGCGGGAAGATGCTGATGTTCAGACGTCCTCCAGTCTCGTCGTGGAAGAAGTTTGCCTTTTCGCGCTCTTCGTCGGACGAATCCAGCGTGTACCCATCGGCGGCCTCGATGCTGTACGATGCGCAGTCGATGCCCGTTAAATCTGCCTTCTCGCCAGAATCGGCCACGCCGCCGGCCGCCTTGAACTCCTTGGTCTCGCATCCCGTGGTGTCAAAGTGCATGGCCTCATGATTCTTGGCGGGGGCGTAAGCGTCTACGAACTCGACAGTGATGGGCCCGTAGTACGCCGTCTTGGGCGCCCAGAAATACACGTACTCAACGGTCTCGCCCGGGCCGATATCTGGCCTCTTGGAAAGATCGATGCCCTCGTGCAGCTCATCGGGAGCCTCGCTTGCAACGTAGTCGAGCACGGCCGACTTGCCGGAAGTAAACAACGGGTCGCCTGCCTCAAGATCGCCTTGGGCAGCATGCACGTTAAAGGAACTGAACGTCCTGTTCTTTGTGTTGTTGTTGGTAATCTTGATGTGCAGGTAAAAGCCGTCCTGCTTCTTGGCATCACCGCGATAGAACGTACCGTGAGCCACCGACTCATAGGTAATGCCTGCCACCTCGACCTTCTGCGACTCATAGGCCTTGGCCTTCTTGGACTTCTCCTGCACAGGTGCGCTCCCGCCCGAGCCACTCGGCGCGTTACCGCCGCAGCCTGCCACCGTACACGCCAGCACGGCCGAAAGCGTCACGGTGGGAATTCCTAACAGCAGCTTCTTCGTCATGGGCTTCATCATCCTCACCGCTCCTTTCGGCTTGTAGCTCATCCGTTGCCCGAGTCGCAAGTCGACTCCGTGGCATCGGCTTCCACTATGAGCGTATGACGAAACGCGGCGCCGGCGAAGTGACCCACGGCCCAAATAACGACCCGCCAGCGTTCCTTATGGGCCAAAGGGACTCGCACACGCACGCCCGTGGCCCATAAAACGAGACGCTTGTCCCAATGTTCGATTCGATCCATCCGCAAACAAGGTAGGGCGCCTCCAGCCGCCTTCAAACTTACTCGGGCAGAATCAACTCGGTCTTGTCCGAGTAAACGCCGTTCCATCAAATTCCGAACGATTGTTCGATGGATTTCGTGTTGGTTGGAATCGTCTGTGGGCTGGGCTATGCTACCTTGACTATCTATATGACTAAAACGCAGCAAAGGAGCACCGAGAGAGCGAGCATGGCAAAAAACACCGCAAACTATGGTAACGACAGTATTCGTCAGCTCAAGGACGAGGAGCGCGTACGCCTGCGCCCCGCCGTCATCTTTGGCTCGGACGGACTCGATGGCTGCGCGCATGCTGCCTTCGAGATCCTGTCCAACGCCGTTGACGAGGCGCGCCAGGGCTACGGCAAGCTCATCACCCTTACCGCCTTTCGCGATGGCTCCATTCAGGTAGAGGACAACGGCCGCGGCTGCCCGCTCGACTGGAACCCTTCCGAGAAGCGCTTTAACTGGGAGCTCGTCTTCTGCGAGCTCTACGCCGGCGGCAAGTACAACAACAACCAGGGCGGCGACTACGACTTCTCGCTCGGCACCAACGGCCTGGGCTCCTGCGCGACCCAGTACGCTTCCGAGTACTTGGACGTCACGGTTTGGCGTGACGGTAACAAGTACT
>RKAY01000093.1 GCA_014846205.1 Collinsella aerofaciens
GATCGATTGCCTTGCCGAGGTCGTGCAGCAGACCGGCGCGCTTGGCCGTCACAACGTCCAGACCAAGCTCAGAAGCCATCACACCGCACAGGTCGGAGACCTCGAGGGAGTGCTGAAGCACGTTCTGGCCAAACGAGGTGCGGTAGCGCAGGGCACCCAGGGTCTTGACGATTTCGGGGTGCAGGTCGTGGATGCCGGTATCGAAGGCGGCCTGCTCGCCAGCCTCGCGCACGCGCTGCTGAACCAGGTCGGCAGCCTTGTGATACATCTCCTCGATGCGGGCGGGGTGAATACGGCCGTCGGCGATGAGGTTCTCGAGAGCGACGCGGGCAGTCTCGCGACGGACGGGGTCGAAGCTCGAGAGCACTACGGTCTCGGGCGTGTCGTCGATCACGAGGTTGACGCCGGACACCTGCTCGAAGGTGCGGATGTTACGACCCTCGCGTCCGATGATACGGCCCTTCAGGTCGTCAGAAGGAATATGCACGGAGGTAACGGTGACCTCGGCGGTGTGATCGGCGGCACAGCGCTGAATCGCCAGGGACAGGATCTCCTGGGCGGTCTTATGGCACTCCGCGCGAACCTGCTGCTCAGACTCGCGAATGATGGTGGCAGCCTCATGGGTGACCTCGCCACGCACCTTGTCGAGCAACTCCTTATGGGCATCCTCGCGGGTAAGGTCGGCGATACGCTCGAGCTCGGAGGTCTGCTTGGCACAGAGCTCCTCAAGCTCACGGGAGCGCTTCTCGACTTGGCCGGCCTGGCTGGACAGCTGATGCTCGCGCTTATCGAGGGCATCGTTACGGCGATCGAGGGACTCCTCGCGCTGCATCACGCGATTCTCGAGCGTACGAATCTCGCTCTTGCGCTGCTTGTCCTCGGCCTCGGCAGCCTGCTTATTCTTGATGATCTCTTCCTTGGCCTCAAGCAGAGCCTCTTTTTTGAGGGTATCGGCCTGACGCTTTGCATCACCGATCAGGGACTCAGCCTGTGCATGTGCCGACTGAATCTTTTCATCGGCCTCGTGTAGACTACCCTGCTTGGCGGTGCGCATGTAGGCAATGGCGACGATGGCACCCACAAGGATACCAACGAGCGCTGCTGCGAAGTTAGGCATGCTCACTCCTTTTTATGGATTCGTTACATAACAAAGCGAACCGTCCTTACGAACGGCTCGCGACATTTGAGTAATATGGGCGCAGCTTATGCGGGTCGGATACAGAGAAACATATAAACAAACTCATCAAAGATGAGCACATATCACAAAGCAAATGACGATATTTATCGTACGTTGAACGGCAGCAACTGTCAAATAAACCAACCCGGCGCGGGGGCGAGTAAACGGTGAACGGTCAAGACGAACGATAATCGGCCCCTAAACGGCGCATTCCTCGTTTTCGGCATCGATGCGGGCCTTGGCGGCATCGGCGGCGATGTGATACGAAAAACCCTTGCCCATTAAAAAACGAACGAGCTTCTCAAAGCCGCGTGTTTCAGGAACGCGGCGCTTGGAAAGCAGTGCGGAGGCACGCTCCAAATCGTCTTCGGCAGCAAAATACTGTTCCGGATATCCGGGGATGTCCTCGAGGTTCACATGGCGACGCTTGAGCTCGGTCTCGATCTTGCGCTGCCCCCATCCACGGCGCTTACGCTCCTCGATAAAATAGGCACAGAAGCGATTCTCATCCAAAAAACGGTACTCGGTAGCGCGAGAAACGGCGAAATCGATTGCCGGCTGACGAAAACCATAGCAAGCAAGCTTGTCGCGCACTTCGCCCGTTGCATGATCGCGGCGCGAAAGCATCTCAGTCACCATGGTGAGAGCGCATTTACGCTCAATAAGCTCAACGGACTCACGAAAGGCATCCCAGTCACAGGGCAACTCGGGGCGGTTTTTAACGTACAGACGCGCCACGCGCGTGGGAATCCAGATACTGCGTTGAAAGCCGCCCTCAAGATCGCAATCGATATGCGCACAGGGCTTTTTTGAAGCGTAGCCGGTCGAGAACGAGGAGGGCGCCTTCTTATCGGGAAAGACGACCGTAGCCTCGGTCACGGTATACGACATGGCAGCAACCGCTACTCATCGTCGTCGAGCATTGCGGAGCCGTCGATGGCATAGAGCTCGTCAAACCCATCATCTGCCGGCTGCTCCCCCAGCGTCTGGTCAGTAAGCTCAACCTCGGAGGGTGCATCGTCGTCATACTCAAGGCCGCAGGCAAGACGAACCTTATGCTCGATCTCGTCGGCGCAATCGGGGTGCTCGCGCAAAAAGGCCTTAGCTGCTTCGCGGCCGTTGCCGAGCTTATCCTCGCCGTACGCAAACCACGAACCCGTCTTTTTGCAGATGTCGTACTCGACAGCCATATCCAGAATCGAGCCCTCCTTGGAGATGCCCGTCCCGTACATGATGTCGAACTCGGCCGAGCGGAATGGAGCAGCCACCTTGTTCTTGACCACCTTGGCGCGCACGCGGTTGCCAATGACCTCGTCCTTGAGCTTAATGCTGTCGATGCGACGGATGTCGATACGCACAGAGGAGAAGAACTTAAGCGCACGGCCGCCCGTCGTGGTCTCGGGGTTGCCGAACATCACGCCGATCTTCTCACGCAGCTGATTAATGAAGATGCACGTCGTATTGGACTTAGAGAGCGAGCCGGCGAGCTTGCGGAGCGCTTGGCTCATCAGACGTGCCTGCAGGCCAACCGTGGTATCGCCGATTTCGCCCTCGATCTCGGCACGCGGGGTGAGAGCGGCGACAGAGTCGACGACGATAGCATCGATAGCACCGGAGCGCACGAGCATGTCGACGATCTCGAGTGCCTGCTCACCCGTATCGGGCTGGGAAATGAGCACCTCGTCGATATCTACTCCAATGCGCGCGGCATACGTGGGATCGAGCGCATGCTCGGCATCGATAAACGCCACGACGCCACCCATGGCCTGCGCCTCGGCCAAGATCTCGAGCGATAGCGTGGTCTTACCGGAGGACTCGGGGCCGTAAATCTCGACGATGCGGCCACGCGGCACGCCACCGATGCCCAAAGCGGCATCGAGTGACAGGGCGCCGGTTGGAATGGCCTCAACCTCGAGTTCGGGACCACCGTCGCCATACCTCATAATGGAGCCCCGACCGAACTTCTTCTCGATCTGGGCCTTAGTGGTGGCGATCATCTCGTCGCGCTCTTTACCCGTCGTACGTGCATGGACGGTACGTACGGGACCTGAATTCTTGGCCATGAAAAGCCCTCCTCTTAACAACCTGCATCGATAATAAACGAACGGCTGTTCGTGGTCAACCGTACAGATACATCATATGCAGGTCATCATTCCAAAACCCAACCAAACGCCGACCAAAAGCTGACCAAATGCTTGACCGCAGAGAAACCAATGGGAACAAATCAAGTAAGAAAAGGCCTACGACCAGCACAGACTCTAAAAACGCCAGAGGTCCCCATCTCCACAATTAAGGGGCCCGAAAGCCCCTTACAACACGCCTATTCCATAGAGTCGAGCATGCGGGTGATGCATCCCAGTGCCTCCGTGACCGCATGGGCACGAACACACGAACGGTCGCCCTCACGGTGGCAGCGCACAGAGTCCACAACCGGCACTCCCCCATCGGCCAGGCGATACGCCCAGCCAATATAGAACGTTCCAGCAGGATCGTCCTCAGTGCCTCCGCCGGGACCGGCATATCCCGTTGCACTCACGGCAATATCGCTCTGATACAGCTCCAGCGAACCGGCGGCCATCTCGCGCGCCGTCTGATACGACACCGCGGTATAGCGCTCGAGCGTCTCCTGCTCAACACCCAGCACGCGATGCTTGATCTCGTCGCAGTACGTCACCGCGCCGCCGCGCAACACCGCCGAGGCACCGGGAATATCGGCAATCGTCGAAGCAATCATACCCGCGGTCAACGACTCAGCCGTCGATACCGTCACGCCCAATGCGCCCGCACGCTCGACAATAGCGCGCGCCAGCTCCTCATTGTGCGTGACAATTTGTTCAAAAGAGTCCGTCATGCCTACCAGGACCTAGACCGAAAAGACGATCTTGCGGCAGTTCCAGAAGTACTGAGCGCCCGAGATAACGGTCAGGATGACAGCGATGACGTACAGGAAGCGCGACACCGAGTAGATACCGAGCGTCAGCGTCGCCGGGCCAAGGTGAAGACCCGCCATCGCAAAGACGCACAGGTAGCCACAGATGGAGACCATCGTGGTCGCCGTCTTATACTTACCGAGCTTGTCAGCCGCGATGACCACGCCGGCAGCGCTCGCGACCATGCGAAGGGCGCTTACCAGCAACTCACGGAACAGGATGATGAACACGGACCACACGGAAACCGCGCCAAAGTCCAAGAACAGGAGCAGAGCCGAGAAAACCAGCAGCTTATCGGCGATGGGGTCCAAGAACTTGCCGAAGTCGGTGATCTCGTTGCGCGAACGCGCCAGATAGCCATCGACCTTATCGGTGCACGACAAGATGACGTACAGGATAAACGCAGCGGCGGCGAGCGGGCCGTCAAAGGTGCTCCAATCCGTACCAGCAACGCTCGTATGCGACAGGGCGGAAACGATCATAAAGACCGGAATAAAGACGATGCGCACGCACGTCACGATGTTAGCGGGCGTCCAGACACTCGTCAGTTCCTTATTGCTCTCGTTAGCCACGACGCTCTCCTACTCTACAACATGACCGATAAGCTCGTAGCAGAAGCTATCGGTAAACTCGACGGTCAAAATATCGCCCACGGATGCCTCGCTGGCATCCAGGTGCACCGCTCCGTCGGAATCAGGGGCCTGGAACCAGGCGTGACCGATGAGCTCGGCGCCATCTTCGGTCTCCTCGATACCGTCGACGATCACCTGGGCGCGCTCGCCCACGTGCGCGGCGGTCGCGGCAAAACCGAGCGACTCGGCCAGGTCCATAGCCTCCTGGGCGCGCTCGAGCTTAACGTCCTCGTCGACCTGACCCTCCATCTTGGCGGCCAGGCTTCCCTCCTCCTGCGAGTAGGCAAAGACGCTCGTGTAGTCAAAGCCCACGGTATCCATAAAGTCGATAAGATCGCGGAACTCGTCGTCGGTCTCGGTCGGGAAGCCGACCATGGCCGTAGAGCGGATCACGATACCAGGGATGCGATTACGCAGGTCGCGGAACAGATCCTCGAGTTCCTGGCGTGAGCCGGAGCGGCGCATGGCCTTCAGGATGCGGGCGGAACAGTGCTGTACGGGAATATCGATGTAAGGCAGTACCTCGGGCGTGTCGCGAATGGTCTCGATAAGCTCGTCGGTCATACCCTCGGGCTGCAGATAAAGCACGCGCACCCAAACGTTGTGCGGACGCACGGCTTCGGCGACGGCGCGCAACAGCTGCGCCAGATTGCGCGGCGAGCCCTCGGCTATGTCCTCATCGGCAAAGTCGGTGCCCCAGATACCCGTATCCTGACCGATCAGCACGATCTCGCGCACACCGCCGGCGACCAGGTCGCGCACCTCCGAGATGATGCTCTCGGCATTGCGCGAATGATAGCGACCGCGAATGTAGGGAATCATGCAGAAGCTGCAGAAGCGATTGCAGCCATCGGAGATCTTCACGTAGGCGACCGCACCCTCAACGGTGCGCTTGACCTGCGGAATATAGGCGGCAATCTCGCGCTCGACACCCAGCACGCCGTCGATGACCGCCACGATGCCGTCCTCTTCGTCGGCCTTCACAAAGGCAGCAACCTCGGGCAGCTCGTCAGGCAGGTCATCGCCGTAGCGCGACGGCACGCAACCGCACATGACGATGGGACAGGAGCGAACACCGTCCTGCACCTCGTTGGCGAGCTCGAGTGTGGTCTCGATGCTCTCAGACGTTGCGGAGGCCAAGAACGAGCACGTGTTGACGATAGCGATATCGGCATCCTGCGGATCGAATGCCTCCTCGTAGCCCGCGGCAGTCAGCAGCGAGCGCATGCGGTCGGTATCGACCTCGTTTTTTGCGCAACCGAGGGTGATGTAGAGCACGGAGCCCAACGGTGTATCCATGTTGGAGAGCGGTCCTTTCGAATGAATTAACGGTAGTTGGTAAACTGAAGCGGCTGGCCATAGTCCTGATCACGCAGGAACTGGATAACAGCCTGAAGCGCATCTT
>RKAY01000137.1 GCA_014846205.1 Collinsella aerofaciens
GATCCATGCGCGTTGGGACGCTCCCAGCCCAGGCCCTCAAGACCGTCGCACAGGGCATCGCGGCGCTCCTGGTACTTCAGACGCTGCGCCTCGACCTCATCGCGCGGACCGTTCAGGCAGGCGATAGCAGCCTTCTGGATCGGGAAGAACATACCAAAGTCGATCTGGCCGCGCAGCTTGGCAAAGGCAGAGACCACGTCCTCGCGGCCGACCAAAAAGCCGATACGCGCACCGGTGACGTTAAACGACTTGGAGAGCGAGAAGAACTCCACGCCCACCTCGAGCGCGCCAGGGTACTGCAAAAAGCTTCCGCCCGGCTCGCCGTCGAACACGATGTCGGAGTATGCGTTGTCATGGACGATGAGTAGGTCGTGCTCGCGGGCGAAAGCGATGATCTCCTCATAGACCTCGGGCGTACCCACCGAGCCCACCGGGTTGGCGGGCAGCGACACGATCATATACTTGGCGCGATCGGCCACCTCGGGATCGATGCCTGCCACGTAGGGCAGGTAATTGTGCTCGGCAACCAGCGGATAGTACTCGAGCTTGGCATCGGCAATCTTAGCACCCGCCTCAAAGACCGGGTAGCACGGATCGGGAACCAGAATGGTGTCACCCGGATCGAGCAGGGCCAGGCCCAAATGACCCACGCCCTCCTGCGTGCCGTTGCACGACTGCACCATGGACGGTGTAATGCCCGAAACGCCAAAGCGACGCTCATAGTAATCGCACACGGCCTGCTTGAGTTCGGGCAGGTCGCGCAGGGCATACTTCCACATCTCGGGATCTTGGGCTGCCTGCGTGAGCGCCTCGACCACATGGTCGTACGGCTTAAAGTCAGGCGTGCCCACGCTCATGTTGTAAATGGTCTTGCCCTGAGCCTTCAGCGCGAGAAGCTTGTTGTTGAGCGAGGCGAAGACCTCCGCGCCAAAGCGGTCGAGACGCTGCGATGCCTGCATGGTGCCACCTTTCGATATGAAAAACGCGGCGCTCCGACAAGAGCGCCGCGCGATACGGGCCATCAGATTGCAAAAGTGTAACGCTTGCAACCCCCGCATTGGTTCAATTTAGCAAACCTTAGTCAATTGGATTGAGCGCGTCAATCTGTGCAAGCCACAAGCGCGAGCTGGCGTCACTCGGCATACGCCAATCGCCGCGCGGGCTGAGCGTCACCGAGCCCACCTTGGGACCATCGGGCAGGCAGCTGCGCTTAAACTGCTGGGCAAAGAATCGACGATAGAACGTACGCAGCCACGTGTGGACGGTCTTGGCGTCGTAGACGCCCTCGAAGCTCTTGAGCGCCATGCGGTAGATCTTGCCCGGTTCAAAGCCAAAGCGCAACAGGTAGTAGAGGAAGTAGTCGTGCAGCTCGTACGGGCCCACCAAATCCTCGGTCTTCTGCGCAATCTCACCGTCGCCCGTGGGCGGCAGAAGCTCGGGGGACACCGGTGTATCGAGGATATCGAGCAAGACCTCGGCAATACGTCCGCCAAAGACATCGGCGGCATAGCGCACCAAGTGACGCACGAGCGTCTTGGGCACGCTCGCGTTGACGGCGTACATACTCATGTGGTCGCCGTTATAGGTAGCCCAGCCGAGCGCCAGCTCCGACAGGTCGCCCGTGCCGATGACAAAACCACCAGCCTGGTTGGCCAAATCCATGAGAATCTGCGTACGCTCGCGAGCCTGGCTGTTCTCGTAGGTCACGTCCTGCACGGCCGGATCGTGCTCAATGTCCTTGAAGTGCTGCTCCACGGCCGCGTGAATCGAAACCTCGCGGAAGCTCACACCCAGGTCGCGGGCAAGCGACTCGGCATTCGACTTGGTACGATGCGTCGTGCCAAAGCCGGGCATGGAAACCGCCGTGATACCCGTGCGCGGCAGCCCCAGCGCATCGAAGGCACGCACGGTCACAAGCAGTGCCAGCGTGGAGTCCAGGCCGCCCGAAAGACCAATCACCGCAGCCTTGGTGCCCGTATGGGCAAGGCGGGTCTTGAGACCGGCGGTCTGCAGGTCGAGGATGGTCTCGCAACGCTCGGCCAGGTCACCATAGTCGGCCGGAACAAAGGGCGCGCGGGGGAAGACACGGTCGATGTCGCAGGCGTTGCGCAGGACGGGAGCCTCGGAGAGCGTGCCCTCAAAAGAGAACTCAACGGTCGTGGCCTCCGGCGCATCGTCCGCGCGCGTCCACGTCGTCGAGCGACGGCGCTCGGCAACCAGGCGGTCAAGGTCAACGTCGGCGACGGCCATATCGCAGGTAAGCAGTTTTGTCGCGGCGAGCTTGGAGCCGTTTTCGTAGACGAGGTTCTCGCCCGCAAAGACCATATCGGTCGTGGACTCGCCCTCGCTCGCATCTGCATAGGCATAGGCGCAGTACAGGCGCGCACTCTGATTGGAGATAAGGCTGCGGCGGTAATCTGCCTTACCGATAATCTCGTCCGAGGCCGACGGGTTGAGAATCACCGTCGCACCGTCAAGCGCCATCTCGGTCGAAGGGGGTGCCGGCACCCACAGGTCCTCACAGACCTCAACGCCCAGCACCAGGTCCTCGGCGCCCTCATCACAGCAGCGGTAGATAAGCCCCGAGCCCAGCGGGATCGGACCCTGACCGGCAAATTCAACCCACACGGGATCCGCAGGCGCCGGAGCAAACCAACGACGCTCATAGAACTCGCCATAGTTGGGCAGATACTTCTTGGCCGTGAGGCCCAAAAGCTCGCCCGCGCAGCACACGGCGGCGCAGTTGTAGATATTCTCGGCAACTGCAACGGGAAGACCGATGGTAAAGACAATCGGCAGCTCGCGGGTTTCATCGAGAATATGTGCCAGTGCGGTCTCGCAGGCATGCAGTAATGTGCGGTTATGGAACAAATCGGCTGCGGTATAGCCAGTCAGATTAAGCTCGGGCAACACCAACGCACGAACGCCACGCTCGGCAGCATCGCGAACAGCCGCCAGCGCAACCTCGGCATTGCCCTCGACATCGGCAACGCGAATCTGCGGCGACGCCGCCGCCACACGCAAAAAGCCATCAGACTGAGAAAGGTGAAGATTCATAAGAATGCTCCCGTGCGTAGACGCCATTCACAACAATTAGCAAGCCTATTGTAGTTCAACCGCCGGGTGCAACCGCATCCCACCAACTTGGTGAGCTATTGATGAGTTGATGGTATCTGTTAAATGTCACGTACGATTCACATCTGGTGGGTACCCTGATGGCTACATGAAACGAAGCAGATTTACACCGGGAGGACCCCGTATGACAACCAAGTACACCGACGCGCCGCGCACGCGCGTCATGACGCCGGCGTCGCTCAACAACGGCGTGCACGAGAACCATTCCATCGGACAGACCATGGCCATCGCGCCCAAAAAGGGCCTGTTCGACGACATTTCCATTCCCCAAATCATCGCCGGCGCCGCAGCTGCCGCCACGAGCGTCGCGCTTGCTTCCAAGATCGGCATCGCTGGTTCAGTAATTGGTGCCGCCGTGAGCTCGGTCATCACCGTTGTGTCCTCGCAGGTCTACCGCCACTTTATCTCTGCCAGCGCCGAAGCCCTCAAAGTTACGCACGCCGCCGACGACTACCCTGCCGGCGCCTATGAGCCCGTTGAGTTTAATGCCGAGGAGCACCTGGGCGGCGCCGCGACTACGCAGGAGATGCGCCAGATTGCCGGACGCGCGACCACGGCGCGCGTCGCCCCCAACAGCCTGCGCGCCAAGGCGGCGGCAGAGCGCAGCCAGACGCAAAAGAAGGTCATCGTCTTCTCGATCGCCATCGCCATCGTCGCGGTCATCGCCTGCGCCGGCGCCATCCTTATCACCACCGCCGGTGAAGGTCTGGGCGAGCGTCCCGAGCCAATCCTTTCGTCGCGCACGACCGAGCACGACGTAGATAGCTCCGGCCAATCGCAAAGTCAGCAGGACGACCCGCAGGGCGCCCCCGCATCCACCGACTCGTCCTCGAACACCCCTGATCAATCGCAGGGCGTCGATTCCTCTGCGAACAACAGCGGCACGCAATCCGGCGCGACCGACTCAAACCAAACGACTGACGGCTCTCAGCCGAGCACGGGCGACCAGACGAGCGGCAATACATCGGGCACGGGTTCTACCGACAGCAGCAACACCAACAGCTCGAACGGAACCGTATCCGGCACGACATCCGACAGCTCGAGCCAGGGCGCAACGTCGGGCAACTAAGCACATGGCCCCTCATAGATAACCGACCTGCATAACGGGCGCGAACCGGCGACGGTCGCGCCCGTTTGCTTTGGGCGCCGAGGTGGCACGCCCCGTGCGATGGTAAGATGCTTTGGTGTGTAAAGAGGAGATTTGCCATGAGCAAGACAATAGTTAAGCCCACGCTATCGCTGGGCAACCACATCTATCTGTATCGCCTGTTGCGCGATGCGATTGGATGCGGTAAGCAAACGTTTATGACGCAGGTCGAAGAGGCGCTTGCCGCAGGCGACATGACTGCTTATGACCTGGGCTTTGAGTCCACGCGCGAGCTGCTCGAGGAGCTTGACGACTGCATTAAGTTGACCGTCTTTAAGGGCGGTCGCCTGTATGCCACCGTCATCGCCAACGAGGCCTGGGATGCCGCCCTTGCCAAGGGCGAGGACAAGCCCAAGGGAGCCAAGGGAGCCAAACAGTCCTACAAAAAGAAGAAACGCGGAGAGAAAGACCTCAAGGCCGTGCGCCCCAAGCACGTTAAACGCGCCGAGCCCGAACCCGTGGCCGAAGTCGCTCCGGAGCCCGAGCCCGAGCCCGAGACAGAGATCGAAGTCGCTATTGAGGTAGCAGCAGAAGCCGAAACCGAAATCGCCGCCATGACCGATCCCGAAGTCATATCAGAGCAGGAAGCCGCTGCAGAGCTCAACGAGGCCCCCAAGTCGACAACCGAAGAAGCCGCCAGCCAACCCGAGACGTCTGCGTTCCAAAACAGCGATGTCTTTGGCGACGAGGCCGAGGACGATCAGTCCGACGAGCCCGCTGATCAAGACGCTACCGAGTCGACGCCGGAACCCGAGACGCCGCAGCCTGCCATCTCGCTTACGGTCGTCTATGACCCCGAGAACGCCAACGCCGGCATCACCACCATGGCA
>RKAY01000040.1 GCA_014846205.1 Collinsella aerofaciens
AAGACGGTAAAACCGTTGCGCGAAGGGCGATCGCCGCGCACATGGGGTACGCCGGCGGTGCTCTCGTCCATAACGGCAAAGCTCTCTCGGCGACGGTCGTACTCATCACGACGGGCGCTCTCGTGCGAGACGCGCAAGATCAGCCCCGCAAGCATAAGCGATACGATAATCGACGAGCCGCCGTAGCTGATAAACGGCAGCGGTTTGCCCGTCATGGGAAACACGTTGAGGATACCCAGCGCATTGATCAAAAACTGTACCGCGAGAATGACTGCGGAACCCGACGCCATGAGCGCTCCGCGACGGTCCGTAGCCTGCTCGGCGATGCGAAACGCCGAGTAAATCAGCATCGCAAAGACCAAGAAGAACAGCAGCGTCCCCAAAAAGCCAACCTCCTCGCCAATGATGGCCAGGATGTAGTCGTTGTGCGCCTCGGGCAAATACGAGTACTTCATGGTGGAGTTGCCAATCCCACGGCCGAACAGTCCGCCCGAAGCAAACGCCATAATGGCGAGCGTTGCCTGATAGCCATCTCCATATTCATCGGCCCAAGGGTTCCAAGCGACCTCGAAGCGCACCCTGCGGTACGGCTCCGCAATAAGGGCGATAACCATGACGAGAGCGAGGGCAACGACAGGCACGATTATTAATCGGGCATCCATGCCGGCAAATAACGCCATACAGGCAATGGTCAGCAAGATGATCAAGACAGTGCCAAGGTCGGGCTGGATAAAAATCAAGAGGAGCGAAGGACCCAGACACCCCAGCATCTTGACGGCAAACTCGTTGATATTGCCCCCGGGCGAATAAAAGCGGTCGAGCATAATGGCGGAATACGCGATGGCAAACGGCTTTAAGAATTCCGACGGCTGAAACTGAACACCGGCGATATTCAACCAACGCGTCGCGCCACGGCTACCGCTGCCGACAAAGAACACGAGCAGCAACAAACCGATCATCACGAAGAGGGCAACTTTGAGTGCGCTCTCCTTAAAGCAGCTATCGGGCGCTAGGCGCGCAATAAACTCTAGAGCAGCCATGCCCACGATCGTAAACCCAAGCTGTCGAAACAGAAAATAGGTCGCAGACCCGTTCTCGTGCAATGCCTCGACCGATGACGCTGAGTACACCATCAGCAGACCAAAGCACGCCAAAGTAAACAGGCACGCCATGAATATCAAACGAGGGCGCATGATGCGAGCGGGGACGCCGGCAATATAGCGTTCGCCGAGCGTCTGCCCGCCGCGACCGGAACGCGGTGTGCTACGCCGCGAGGAAGCACGGTCCGAGTCGGGCCTCCTCATACTTTGTCGGGGGCTCTCCTCTCTCACCGGCAGCCCCTATTCCATTTGCGATTTCGCTGCGGCGGCAAGCTGGGCCACGTAGTCCTTAAACACGCGGCCGCGCTCCTCATAGCCCGAGAACTCATCAAATGAAGAACAGGCGGGAGAAAGCAGGATCACGTCGCCGCGGCTCGACAACGAACGGGCAACGTCAACGGCGTCGCGCAGGTCGTCAGCCTGAGCGATATCAACGTCACCATCGACATCGGCCTCGTCCATAGCGGCGGTAAAGCGCTCGCGCGCATCGCCAAAGCAGACCACCGAGCGAACGTTATCCATGACAACGCGGGCAAAGTCCGCGAGCGGCGTACCCTTATCGTGGCCGCCGAGCAGCAAGATCACGTCGTCGTCGGGAAACGCCGTCAGGGCCTTCTCGACCGCATCGGTGTTCGTCGCCTTGGAATCGTTGACGTAGCGAACGCCGTCGATCTCGCCGCAGGGCTCCACACGGTGCTCGAGCGGCTGGAACGAGGCCAGGCCGCGGCAGACACCGTCGACATCGGCACCGACGGCCAGGGCAGCCGTGGCAGCGCACAGGGCATTGATGACATTGTGATGTCCGGAGATTTTGAGCTCGGACGTGGCGATGAGCGGGGTCTCGACGCCCTTCAGACGAACGACCATCTTGCCATCGCGCACAAAGGCGGCGTCCTCCCCCTCAGGCTCGTCAAAGGCGACCTTGCAGATGCGACGGCCCGGCGTGTAGATATACTCGTCGAACTCATGAATGCCGGCATCCTCGACGTCAACAATCACCAGGTCATCGTCGACCATATTCTCGAAGAGCTTAATCTTGGCGAGCGCATAGTTCTTATGGCTCTTGTGCCAGCCCAGATGATCGGGGGTAATGTTGAGCAGCACCGCCACACGGGGGTGGAGCTCCTGGGTGGTTGCGATCTGATAGCTCGAAAGCTCCGCTACAAACCACTCATTGTGTGCGCGGCCGTCGATTTCGTTCACCGGCGGCTCGCCAATGTTGCCCACGGCCACGCTGGCCTCGCCGGCCGCCTTGAGCAGGTAGTCGGTCAGCGACGTGGTGGTCGTCTTGCCGTTGGTTCCCGTGATGGCGATCCAGTTTTGGGGAGATAGGCGGTAGGCAAACTCGGGCTCACCCATAATCTGGGAGGCGTGCTCTCGGCCTGCTTTAAAGAATGCCGAAAACTCCGAGATGCCCGGGCATGTCACGCATACGTCGTAGGCTCCCTCAACCTGCTCGGTGCCATAGACAAACGACGCGCCCATAGCCTCGAGCGCACGCGTGGCGTCATTGGGCTCGGAGGTACCGCCGCCATAGACGGTGACGGCGCTCACGCGCTCGGGGTGTGCAAGCGCCCAGCGAGCAACATCAAGACCGGACTTACCCTGGCCCAAAACGAGCAGGCTAAAGGAATCTGCAAGAGGCATGAAAAACCACTATCCCAACTGGAAGAACAAGGCGAGGCCCAGGGCACCAAATGCCGCGGCGACAATCCAAAAGCGAATGACAACCTTGGTCTCGGCCCAGCCCTTCTTTTCGAAATGATGATGAATGGGCGCCATAAGGAAGACGCGCTTATGCGTAAAGTGGAAGTAGACGACCTGAATCATGACCGAGAGGGTCTCGACGATAAACAGGCCACCGATGATGAGCGAGACGACCTCGGTGTTGGTCATGATGGACGTGCAGGCAAATGCTGCGCCCAGCGCCAGCGCATGCGGTGCAGAAGATAGACAGGTTCACGTCGCCATGCAAAAACGCCATTGCGGCCATCGCGAGCATGGCGATCATGGAGGTACCACCAGCAAGGCCGTCCAGGCCATCGGTCAGGTTCACGGCGTTAGAAAGACCGGCGATCATGAGCCAGCAAAAAACAATGTAGAGCCACGGGAACGAGAAGCCACAGATGGTGGTTGAAAGCACACCCAGGTCAATAGCCAGGCCGCCAGGAAAACGAATCTCGGGGGCAACGCCGCACCAGTTGACGGCAAGCACGGTAAAGGTAACACAGATGATAGTTAGGCCGATCATCTTGGCGTGAGGTGTCAGGCCGAGCGAGCGGCCGTGCGTGACAGAAGTCAGGTCATCGATAAGACCAAGAACGCCGGTCGCCAGCGTGGCGAGCAGCACAAGCACGAGCTCGGTGGTGAGCTTGCCCATCAACAGGCACGTCAGCGAAACGGCGATCAGGATGACAACGCCGCCCATGGTGGGCGTGCCCTGCTTAATCAGGTGGCGCTTGGGGCCATCGGCACGGACTTGCTGTCCGATACCTTCGACTTTGAGTAGCTTGATCCACCACGGCATAAGAAACATCGCGATGGCAGCGGCGATACCGAGACCCAAAAAGGCCTGATACGTAGGATACGAGGGATTGCCGAACATGGGCTAGCACACACCTTCCACAAAGCGGTCGAGCTCAACAAAACGGGAACCCTTAACCAGTACGACGTCGTCCTTTTCGAGCGCGGCGCCCATACGGTCGAGCACCTGCTGATAATCAGCGAACACCTGGATACGGTCCTCATCCATACCCATCATGCGAGCGGACTCGGCCATGAGGGAAGCGAGCTCACCGCCCACGCACGCCAGCATATCGAGCTTCTTAGCCGCGGCATAGGCGCCCACAAGCTCGTGCATGCGCGCGGCCTCGTCGCCCATCTCGCCCATCTCGCCCAAGATCGCCATGCGCGAACCGTCGCAGATGAGCGAGCACAGCAGATCGAGACCGGCAGCCATGGACTCGGCAATGGCGTTATAGGAGTCGTCGATGATGCGCGCACCGCTGGCGGCGTGCTTGATCTCCTGGCGATGACCGGTAATCGTCAGCCCCCTAAAGGCGGCATCGATCTGTTCCGGCGTCACGCCCAGGCGAATGCCGACTGCCGCTGCCTTTACGGCATTGGGGACAGACTGTGCGCCGGGAATGGCAAGCATGGTCTCGATGCGCTCGCCTGCGCCGAATTTGATCGCCTCGGCC
>RKAY01000172.1 GCA_014846205.1 Collinsella aerofaciens
CGATCAGACGGCAGCTAAACAGCGCTGCCGCGTGCTCGGGAACATAGGGCATACCCAGTGCGGTCTCGCGTGTCTCGTACTTGGCAAATTTGTCATAGTCGCTGCTGGTGCGGAATCCAAAGTTGCCAATGTAGAGCATATCGGCCGTCTGATCGATCACGGTTAGCGCGAAGGCCTTGGCAGACGCAATAACGCCAGACGTGACGTTGTCCTTATTCACGGCAACCGAAATGCGCGGCGGCCCTGTTTAGCTGCCATTTGATCGACACTGTGGATGTTGGCACGCATCTACTGTTTATCGGCGAGGTCGAGGATGCCGAGCGCTTGAGTGACGAGACGCCGCTCACCTACGATTACTACCATAAGGTCCTGAAGGGCAAGACGCCTCCGAAGGCGTCCTCGTATCAAGGCTAGAAATGTTTTAAAAATACTTGCATTATATTATTGAGAACATATACTAATAAGCAAGTACACCAGCAGTCACGTTCGAGAGGAGAACATCATGGCTGAGGAGAAGAAGACGTATAAGTTCGTGTGCACCGTTTGCGGTTACGAGGTTGAGGTCGACACGCCCGAGCTGCCCGAGGATTACGTGTGCCCGGTGTGCGGCGTCGGCCCCGATCAGTTTGAGCTCGTCGAGGAGTAGCTCGCAGGCACACGGCGATTAGCCATACAGAGCTCTGTCCAAGGGCCCCGGTCGAATTCTCGGCCGGGGCCCTTTTCCTCCGTCCCCAAGGGATCACGGTTGCTGTTGGCCGATTCTGTCTGTTGTGAGTCCGGCCGACCTTTTGTCTTAACCTGCCACGTCTAACGGCTCAAAACGGGTCTTTCTGTTACAGATTGAGACAAACGGAGCTGTCCCTCGGAATGATCTCGATCTGTAACATCTAGACATCAAAAGCGGGTCTAGATGTTACAGATCGAGTCGTTTGACTGGGTGGGCATGCGGCCTCGTTACATCCCGGTCAACAACACGACATCGAGAATCGTCACGATGACACCGATTCCCACAAGCAGCGCGTTGAGCGGGCGCGAGTTGGCGTATTTGCCCATGACGCGGCGTGAGCTGGTGAGCCGTATGAGCACAAAGACCGTGATCGGCAGCTGAAGCGACAGCAGTGCCTGACTCCAGATGAGACCTTCAAAAGGATTTGGGACGACTAGGCACGCCGTCACTGCGCCGACGAAACAGGCCGCCACCCCGATCGAGGAATGTCGGTCGTGGATGTCGTATTCCTCGTCGAACATGCCCGCGGTGATGGTGCCCGCCGCCATGCCCGCTGTCACACTGCTCGATAGTCCCGCGAACAGCAGCGCTACCGCAAAGATGGTTGAGCTTGCCGGGCCCAAGATGGGGGAGAGCGTGGCCGCTGCGACGGCGAGGTCGTCTACGACCATGCCGTGCGCAAAGAAGGTCGTTGCGGCTAGGATGACCATGGCCGAGTTGATTGCCCAGCCCACACCCATCGAAAAGAGTGTGTCGAAGAGCTCGTAGCGCAGACGTTCTTCGATAACTTGCTCGCCTTGGCCTTCGAAGTGCATGGATTGGATGACCTCGGAGTGTAGAAAGAGGTTGTGGGGCATAACGACCGCACCCAGGACACTCACGATAATCGCGGCAGAGCCAGTGGGCATACTGGGCGTGATCCAGCTTGCGGCAGCTTGCGGCCAGTTGACCTTGACTAGTGCAAGCTCGGCCAAAAACGAGAGCCCTACCACGCCTACGAAGGCGATGATCCAGCGTTCGGCTCGCTTGTAGGAGTTCGTCATGAGCATCGCCATCGATACTGCCGCCACGATGACGCAGCCGGTGCGTACGGGCAGCCCAAAGAGCATTTGAAGTGCAATCGCGCCACCCAGGACTTCGGCCATGGCGGTGGCGATGGTCGCGAGATAGGCGCTGCCGAGCACCGCGCGTCCCACGATGCGGGGGAGAAAGCGTGTCGTGGCCTCGGCAAGGCAGGCGCCCGTGGCGATACCCAGGTGCGCTGCGTTGTGCTGCAGCACAATGAGCATAATCGTGGACAGCGTGACGATCCACAGCAGCGCGTAGCCAAACTGCGAGCCCGCGGCCATATTGGAGGCCCAGTTGCCCGGGTCGATAAAGCCGACGGTCACGAGCAGCCCGGGGCCGATATGCCGCGCAATGTCTAGGCCTCCGTGACCACCGGTGCGCCGGGAGTCAAAGTGTTGTTTGAGATGGTTGAGCATGGTGCGCTCCTGTGTATGGGCGGCGTGACGTCACATCTGGGCCGTGCGGCGCCACGCGTCGGTTTTGGGTTGGGGCTACTTGTGTGCTTTGCCCTGATTGGCCACGGCGTCGATCTTGGCGGCGATGGTCGCCGGGTCGCCGATGTAGCGCTTGTCGAGGACGTTGAAATCGGTGTCGAAGGTGTAGACGAGCGGCACGCCGGTGGGGATGTTAACCTTGAGGATTTCCTCGGGCGTGAGGTGCTCGAACTTCATGACGAGTGAGCGCAGGGAGTTGCCGTGTGCGGCGATGAGTACGCGCTTGCCGGCGAGCATCTGGGGGCGAATCTCGTCTTCGAAATAAGGCCAGGCGCGGGCGATCGTGTCCTTGAGACACTCGGTATAGGGCAGCTGATCGGGCGCGACATCACGGTATTGCTCCTGGGTGTGGGGGTCGCGCGCGTCGCCCGGCTCGAGTGCCGGCGGGCAGATATCGAAGGAGCGGCGCCAGATGAGCACCTGCTCGTCGCCGTGCTCTGCCGCGGCATCGGCCTTGTTGAGACCCTGCAACGCGCCGTAGTGGCGCTCGTTGAGCTTCCAAGATTTGATGACGGGCAGCCACTCGCGATCCATTTGGCCGAGCACGATGTTGAGGGTGTGGATCGCGCGCTTGAGGCGCGAAGTGTAGCAGACGTCAAAGTCGAAACCGGCTTCTTTGAGGGCTCGACCGCCTGCGGCGGCTTCTTCGCGGCCCGTGTCGGTGAGCTCAACATCGGTCCAGCCGGTGAACAGGTTGAGTTTGTTCCACTCGGATTCTCCGTGACGGATAAGGACAAGTTGCATTGTCTGTCGGTCTGCTTGGTGCGCCATAGGGGCCTCCTTAATGTGGCACGGTGTGCGTGCCGTTTGCTTGACGCCGCAAAGGATACCCGTTTTAGGCTTAAAAGTTAACCAAGACTAACAAAATTGTTGTATTTGAATTGGATGGTGAAGGGGGGGCTGCCGAAATGTCTCGATCTGTAACAACTAGGGAT
>RKAY01000100.1 GCA_014846205.1 Collinsella aerofaciens
CTTTTCGATCGTCGTGCCTTTGGAATCGTCGGCACCCTTATCGAAGGGCTTGGTCATAAAGAACACGACGAGCGCGACAATAACGACGACGAGCGCGGCGATAATGCCGATGAGCAGGGCGTTGTTGTTTTTGGGGGCAGTAGGTGCGCCGGCATGCGGAGCAGCGGTCGGAATGGGTTGCTGAGTCGTGGCGTTGGCCGCCGCCCATTGCTGCGTCGTGCCGACTTCGGGCTGGGGAGCGGGCACGGGCTGATGGGCAGACTGTACAGTCACGTCTGCCGGCTGGGGCTGGGTTGCGGTCGCATCGGCGCCGGAGACGGCATCGGGTGCGGGAGCGTTTTCGGCGAATGGCGTGCCCTCCTGCGCTTGCGAAGCCTGGTCATCGGCGGTCGCGGGCGCACCACAGTTGGTGCAAAAGCGTTCATCGTCCTTTAGAAGCTTGCCGCAATGGGTGCAAAATCGGGGCATGGTGGTTCCTTCCGTTTAATCTGTTGGCTAAATTATAAGGTGGTTGAGGCGCAGATGGACTGCACCGATCCAACTGGTTACGAGAGGATGGTTGCCCCGCGCCTTGCACCATTGCATGCGTCACAATGAATGCAACGTGGTGAGCGTCCGGCATGTTCGCTTATTGACGGTTCAGCGGAATGCAATAGTAGGGAGTGAGTCTGTGTACTGTGGCGAGCGGAGTAGCGGCAGCGGCGACAAGGTGGGGTCGGCTCGACTCCCGCATGGGGACGCATCCCTTGCCGCGCCCGAATGCTCGCGTCGAGTGTTTTGTGCTGCCGCGGTGACCGGAGCGTTTGCTTTGGCGGCCGGCGTCGGCGGTTGCGCCGCACACCGTAGCGAAGCGAAGGGCTCCGCTGGCCCTGCCAAACAAACGTCAAAGCGGTCATCCGCGACAAAAGCGACGGCCGCCCCTAAGTCTTCTTGGATCGTCGCCATTCAGCAGGATATCGAGGCCCTGGTCGAGCCATATGGCGACTCCGTCTCGGTTTACGCCGTGGCGCTCGACCCCCAAACGTTCGACGCGCTCGATGGCGAAGCCGTTGTGGCGCCCGATGAGCGTCGCGTGGCGGCAAGCATTATCAAGCTCTCCATCCTTGCGTGCGCACTCGATGCCGCAGCGGCGGGAGAGCTGTCCCTCGACGAACGGATAACGGTGACGCAGCGGGATATCGTGGGCGGCAGCGGCAATATTCAAGCGCGCGGCGCGGGCGTGTCGTACAGTGTGGATGAGCTGCTGCGCGCCATGATCGCCCAGAGCGACAACGTGGCGGCGAATCTCATCATTAACCGGCTCGGCATGGATACGGTAAATGGGACGTGTGCCGCGCTGGGTTTGACTCAAACCGTGCTCGCTCGTCTGATGATGGACACCGATGCCCAGGCGCAGGGTCGCGAGAACTATACGAGCGCCCGCGATGCCGCGACCGTGCTGCAGCACCTGGCGGCGGGGACAATCGCAACGCCCGAGCTCTGCGAGCGGGCGCGTGGATATCTGCTGGCTCAGGAAGATATGCGCGGTATTGTCGAGGGTGTTCCCAGTGACGTCTCGGTCGCGCACAAAACGGGCAGCCTGGCGAATGCTCAGCACGATGCGGCAATCGTCTATGCCGAACATCCCTATGTCTTGGTCGTCCTCACCCAAGACCTCGGACGCGAGCAGGCCCTGGCCTTGGAGCGCGACATCTCCTCCGCTATCTATGCCCGCGCCCACTCCTAACTTGCGGTGAAATAGGGATTGTATTTGCTGTTAGAAGGCGTATTCAGTCCCTATTTCACCGCAACTTAGAGGGTCGGCAGTTGGGGACGTTCCTTTTCTGCCGGCACTTTAGGAACGTCCCCAACTGCCGCCTAACGACCAGGTCGTATTTGGGGCGCGCCGAGCGCTGGGGTATCATGACGTGGTTGCTATAACTCGTATTTACGCGCCTTGTAGGAAGGGGCTGCGCCCATGGCTTTTGAGCCCGCTCAACATAGCTTTATCACGCTCGAGGGCGTCGACGGTGCCGGCAAGTCCACGCAGGCGCGCCTGCTTGCCCGTGCGCTCGAACTCGCTGGCCACCAGGTCGTGACCCTGCGCGAGCCGGGTGGCACCGCCATCAGCGAGAAGATTCGTGCCCTGCTGCTCGATCCCGCCAACACGGCAATGGGCGATACTTGCGAGCTGCTGCTCTACGAGGCGGCGCGCGCCCAGCTAGTGCATGAGGTTATCGCGCCTGCCCTCGCGGCCGGCAAGGTGGTCCTGTGTGATCGCTTCTACGATTCCACGACCTGCTACCAGGCGTTTGCCGACGGCCTTGATCGCCAGATGGTGCGCGACGCCAACAACCTGGCCGTCGCGGGTACGCACCCGGCGCTCACGCTCGTCTACCACATCACGCCCGAGCAGGCGGCGTTGCGCATGGCAGCTCGTGGCGCGGCCGACCGCATGGAGGCGAAGGGCATAGCCTTCCAAGAGCGCGTTTACCAGGGATTTTGCGCTATCGCTGCCGAGGAGCCTAACCGCGTAAAGCTCATCGATGCCACCGCGCCCATCGAGGACGTCTTCGCGCAGACGGTCGAGCAGGTTCGCGCGTACGGTCTCGATATCCCGCAGGATGCCGTCGCCGCCGCGCTTGCCCAGGAGGCCGAGTAGCATGGCTCCTGCGCAGACAAGCTTGCTCGCCAAGCTCGATACCCAAGAGCGCGTGCGCGACTTTTTGACCAACGCCGTCGCCAGCGGTCGCGCATCGCACGCCTATCTGTTCTTGGGAGCGCCCGGCGCCGGCAAGCTCGATGCCGCATGGGCGCTCGCCCAGGCATTCCTGTGCGAGCAGGACGGCTGCGGCGCATGCGACAGCTGCGTGCGCGTCGCGCGCCATACGCACCCCGACGTGCACTATTACACGCCCGAGAGCGCCACGGGCTACCTCATCGCCCAGACGCGCGAGCTACTCGATGACGTGCCCCTGGCGCCCATCCGCGCCAAGGTCAAGGTCTACATCATTGACCGTGCCGAGCAGCTGCGCGCCAACACCGCCAACGCATTGCTCAAAACGCTCGAGGAGCCGCCCGAGGGTGTCATGTTCATCCTGCTGGGCAC
>RKAY01000084.1 GCA_014846205.1 Collinsella aerofaciens
AGGCAGCTAATGCCATCCGCGAGGATCCCGCCTTTCAGGCGCGAACGAAACGCGCCGTCATCGATGGCCTGTTTTGAGATCAGGCAGTTGGCGGTTAAATCGCCGACGGCTTCAAGAATGCAAACCAGCGATACCAGCGCGAC
This sequence comes from Collinsella aerofaciens, assembly GCA_014846205.1. Next base: position 144 of record RKAY01000084.1, read on the forward strand.
CGGTAAAAATATGGCGCTATTAAACTGAAAGCCAAAAGGAAATATCGCCGGCAGACGAAACCAGCTATCGCCGATCGGCGCCAGATGAAATTTTCCGCTCAATGCGGCGGCGATACAGCCCACCGCCATGCCGATGAGCTCCGCCGCCACGCCAGCCTTCCAGCTCATGCCGGTCACGGCACGCGCGCACGAAAGTACAAACGGCAGGACCTCGCGCCAGGTATGGGCGAAGAACAGTCGCCAGCCCCGCACACCATGCAGACGAAACATCTGCTCCAGCGGCTGATCAACCTGCGCCAAACCCTCAACCAGCGAAAAATACACGCCCGGCAGCGCCATCAAAAAGACTGCCGCGATGCTCACGCGCGCCGATCCCAGCCAAATGAGCAGCAGGACCACCACGCAGGCAACCGGCGTCGCCTTTACAAACGAAAGCGCCGGCGCCACCAAGCGTGCAAACGCCCGCGAGCGCGACGAAATTCCGGCCAGCAAACCACCGCACACCGCGGCAAGCGCCAAACCGCCTAGAATCCGTGCACCCGAGCCCGCCAGAATCGCCCAGGTACCGCCATCGCATACCAACCGCAGCAACGCCACCACAACAGCGCCCGGCCCCGGCAAAATCAACGGCTGCGCCACGAGACCCGCCACCAGCACCCACACGGCGAGCCAAAAGGCGGCGACGGCACCACCTGCCGCCACCGCCTTCATACGCTCTGTCATTTGTCGAGCAAACGCACGCACGGGCTACTCCATGTAGTAGAAATCATCAGCCGGGAGCTTGCCGCCCACGGCGCTCGCGTCCGCGTCGGACAGCACCTGCAAGTACCCACCGAGCGCCGCCTTCATATCTTTCCCCGTCTGGCATACAAGCATGCACCCGGGAATCGCCTTCTCGGCGATCTTGGCGTTGTCCACGATGCCGGCATCGACCACGGCCTGCGCCCAGTCTGCCGGCGCCGCATTGACGGCCTTCACGCTCGCCGCATGGCAGCTCAAGAACTCCGCCACGGCCTCGGGATGCTTCTCGGCAAAGGCGCGGCGCACCACGGTCACGCCCGTCAGCAAACGGGAGCCCGTGTCACCCACCAGCTCGTCCCATACATCGGTCAGGCTCACCGGTGCCGACAGCTTGCCTTCGCTCTTGGCGATAGCAGCGGTCTTGAACGGCTCCGGCAGCACGCCCACGGCGGACGGGTCGGCAAGCAGGGCCGACAGCACCTCGGTGGGCTCGCTCTTAAACTCGAGCGTCACCTGGCCGGTCAGGCCCGCGCGCTCCAGCAGGTAGTTCATGACGTACTCCGGCGTGGTGCCCTTGCCCGTCATGTAGACGGTACGACCTGCCAGATCGCCAAACGAGGCAACGTCCGCGTTACCCGTCACCACGTTCAGCACGCCCAGCGTGTTGATGTCGATGACCTGCACCGCGCCCTCGGTCTTGTTGTAGAGCACGCTCGCCACGTTGGCGGGCACTAGGGCAATGTCGACATCTCCCTGAATGACCTTGGGCACAATCTCGTCGGCGGCGGTGTTGATCGCAAAGTCGAACTCGTTGTCCGTGGCACCGTCAGCCGCCTGGTCCATAAACTGCACCAGACCGATCGACGTCGGACCCTTGAGCGAGGCGACGTGCACCTCAACCGGCTCGGCAGCGGCACCGGCGCCATCCGTGGCATCCGAGCCCACAGCAGACCCGGCCCCGGCAGCGGCACCGCCACAGCCAACCAGCGCAAGCGACAGCGCGCCCGCAGCAAGCGCCGAGGCAAATCCTCGGCGCGACAGCTCAACATTAAACGCGCGCATCGTTAGCACTTCCCCTCGTTGGGCATCGACCAGGCGTGATGGTCGGTATGCAGCAGCTCCTCGGCCAGCGGCGAGAGCGGCGCGCCCAAGAACTCGCGATAGCACGCCTGGACATCGGGATTCTCGTGCGAGAAGCGAATGTCCGCAGCGGCATCCAGGCCCCACAGCACCTGGCCGCGCTCGGCCGCCAGCTCGCAGCCGTCGTGGATGGGCTGACCGCCGCCACCGACGCAGCCGCCCGGGCATGCCATAACCTCAACGAAGTCATAGCTCACGCGGCCGTCGCGAATCGCGTCGAGCAGGCGGGCGGCGTTACCCAACCCGTGCGCCACGGCGACGCGCACCTTGGTGCCATCGATATCGGCGACGGCTTCCTTCCAGCCATCCAGGCCACGCACGTCGGTAAAGAAATCCGCATCCGGGTTCTTGCCCGTCACCAGGTAATAGGCCGAGCGCACGGCTGCCTCCATCACGCCGCCCGTGGCGCCAAAGATCACGCCCGCGCCCGTGCCAAAGCCCAGCGGCGTATCGAGCGGCTCCTCGACCAGCGTGTCCACGCTCACGTGGCTCGCGCGGATCATGCGCACCATCTCGCGCACCGTCAGCGCAACGTCCACATCGGGCGTGCCGTCCTCGCCCACCATACTCGGCAGCGCGCACTCGGCCTTCTTGGCCGTGCACGGCATAACGGACACCACGAACAAGCGCTCGGGCTCCACGTCCAGCACCTTGGCGTAGTAGGTCTTGGCAATAGCGCCGAACATCTGCTGTGGCGACTTGGACGTGGACAGGCTGTCGACAAACTCCGGATAGCGCGCCTTCACAAAGCGCACCCAGCCCGGGCAGCAGCTCGTAAACATGGGCCAGCCGCGGCTATCGTCCTCACACTTGGCAGCAGCACCCAAGCGCTCGAGCAGCTCGGAGCGCTCCCTCTGCGCGTCCGCTCGCGCCGATTGCACGCCGCCCATGGCGAGCAGCGCCGC
>RKAY01000102.1 GCA_014846205.1 Collinsella aerofaciens
ATATGGCCAGCTTTTCCGCAACCGAATCATCCCGTCCGGACGACTGCCGTGTTCTGAACTCCAGACCGCTTTTTGAGGCGCTTTTGGAGGGAATCGGGGCCGGCGTGCCCGCCAGCAGGCTTGCGCTCGACTTCCATGTCGCCGTCGCACGCGCGTCGGCCCGCATCGCAAACGAGGTCTGCGCCCGTGAAGGCCTCGACACCGTCGTGCTCTCGGGCGGCGTGTTCATGAACCGACTTTTGCTCCAGCTCCTCAGCCGCGAGCTCAAAAGCATGGGTCTCACTGTCTTGGCTCCCCACTCCGTGCCCGTCAACGACGGCTGCATCGCCTACGGCCAGGCGGCGATCGCGCGCGCTCGCCTCGCGCAGACAGCATCGCGATAGGCTGTTTTGCCAACCTGCGCGCCGCCGTCTCACAGGTGTAACGCGTTTGCTCGTGACTCCCGCGAGCGCTACCATCGACTGATGGATTATTAAGCGCCCATCCAGCGCAAAGCGTATAAAAGGGGAACATTATGTGCCTTGCCGTTCCCGGTAAAGTGGTCAAACGCGACGACGACCTTAAGGCGACCGTCGACATGATGGGCATCGAGCGCCCCGTTTCGCTGCGCCTCGTGCCGACGGCACAGGTAGGCGACTATATTCTCGTGCACGCCGGCTTTGGCATTCAGATTGTCGACGAGCAGGAAGCCCAAGAGACTCTCGAGCTCGTCAATACCATGACCGAGCTGGCCGAAGAGGACCAACTAGCCAGCAACCCGGCCGAGGCATACTAGTGGCGGCCGGACAGCCGGCTCGCTCCGGTATCGACTTTTCGGCATTTCGCGATTCCAAGCTGGCCCGCGAGCTCATCGAACGCATCCGTGAACTTGTCGGCGACCGCACCATCAACCTTATGGAAGTCTGCGGCACGCACACCGTGAGCATCGGTCGCTATGGCTTTCACTCCATTATGCCGGCGGGACTCAAGCTGCTGAGCGGCCCAGGTTGCCCCGTCTGCGTTACCGCCAACCGCGATATCGACCATGCAATCGCGCTCGCCAACATAGACGGCGCCATCATCACCACCTTTGGCGACATGATGCGCGTGCCCGGATCGTCCACCTCGCTCGCCGCGCAAAAGGCAGCAGGGTGCGACATTCGCATCGTCTACTCCCCGCTCGACGCGCTCGATATCGCCGAGCAAAACCCCGACCGCCCGGTCATCTTTATGGGCGTGGGCTTTGAGACCACAACGCCCACCATCGCCGCCGCCATCCTGGAGGCAGACGCGCGCGGGCTGCAGAACTTCTCGGTCTACTGCGCCCATAAGACCACGCCGCCGGCACTGCGCGCCATCGCCAACGATCCAGAGACCACTATCGACGGCTTTATCCTGCCGGGCCACGTCGCCACCATCACGGGCTTAGCCCCCTTTGGCTTTTTGGTCGACGAGTTTAAGACCCCAGGCGTGGTAACGGGATTTGAGCCGGTCGACATCTTGCAGGGCATCTGTATGCTGGTCCAGATGGTTGTCGAGAACAGGCCGGCGATTGACAACGCCTACCGCCGTGGCGTCAACGCAGACGGCAACCCCGTGGCGCGCCAGCTGGTCGAGCAGGTGTTTGAGCCATGCGACACCACGTGGCGCGGGCTGGGGCCGATCGCCGACTCGGGACTCGCCATTCGTCCCGAATTCTCGCGCTTTGATGCCCGCACCCGCTTTGACGTGCCCATCGAGCCGATGGTCGAGCCACGCGGATGCCGCTGCGGCGACGTGCTGCGCGGAGCCATTACGCCGAGCGACTGCCCTCTGTTCGGCCACGCTTGTACACCCGAGCATCCCGTCGGTCCCTGCATGGTGAGTTCCGAGGGCAGCTGTGCAGCATACTACCGCTACCGTAACTAGCCCGGACGCACCCGCACACTGGCACCACCCACGATTGGAGTTTTCGATATGTCCCATAGCGTTACCGATAGTACCGTCCTGCTGGGCCACGGCTCTGGCGGCCAGATGATGAAACGCATCATCGACGAGGTCTTTTTGGATGCCTTTGGGTCGCCCGAGCTGCTCGAGGGCAACGATGCCGGCGTCGCCGCACTGCCCGCGAGCGGGCGCATCGCCATGTCGACCGACAGCTTTGTGGTGACGCCGCAGTTCTTCCCCGGCGGCAATATCGGCCGACTCGCCGTGTGCGGAACCGTCAACGATGTCGCGACCTCGGGTGCCAATGTGCGCTACCTGTCGTGCGGCTTTATCCTCGAAGAGGGCTATCCCATGGACAAGCTGCGTCAGATCGCGCAGACCATGGCCGAGACGGCGCATGAGGCGGGCGTGTCCATAATCACGGGCGACACCAAGGTGGTCGAGCGCGGCGGGGCCGACGGCGTCTATATCAATACCGCCGGCGTGGGCGAGGTTCCCACGGGCGTGGCGCTCAGCGGGGCCAACTGCCAGCCCGGCGATGTCATCCTGGTGTCGGGTACACTCGGCGACCACGGTATCGCCATCATGAGCCAGCGCGAGGGCCTGGCGTTTTCGAGCAACATCGAAAGCGATGCCGCGCCGCTCAACCACCTGATAGCCGACGTTCTGGCCGCAGCCCCCGGCACGCGCTGTTTCCGCGACCCCACGCGCGGCGGCCTTGCATCCACGCTCAATGAGTTTGCGCAGGCCAGCGGCGTTGCGATGGAGGTCGATGAGGACGCGGTGCCCGTGCGTCCCGATGTGCGGGCGGCTTGCGAGATGCTCGGCTATGACGCGCTGCAGGTGGCAAACGAGGGCAAGATGGTCGCCGTCGTGCCGGCCGAGCAAGCCGATGCCGCGCTGGCCGCCATGCGCGCCGCCCGCTACGGCGAGAACGCCGCCATCATCGGCCGCGTACTGCCGCTTGCCGAGGGCACC
>RKAY01000154.1 GCA_014846205.1 Collinsella aerofaciens
GTACGGGTTGACCTGGCCGGTCTTGGGCAGCTCATCGCGCTCCACAAGCATCTCGTAAAAGCGCTGGTGATCGATGTCGACGCCATCCATATACACATCGGTGCCAAAGGTGACGGACAGCGGCAGAACACGCAGAGTGGGGTGCTCCGCCGGCGACATATCGCTTGCGGAATCGGTAATAATGCGGACGGACATAACGAATCCTTTCTTGCGCAGGTCCCGCGCAGGGAATTTTGACAGCAATGCCCCGGCACGGCATACGCGCTCAAACGGGACGATGCAGTTGTTAATGGGAAGCAAATGCCTTGGCGGCCTTAGATCTCGCGCAGGGTGTTGAGAATCGTACGCAGCGACGCATACATCTGCTCGCGCTGCTCCACGCCCATGGTCTTGCCGGTGGTTTCGAGCACGTCGTGGATGATGCGGTCGGCCTCGTTCATGCTCTCGCCACCCAGCGTGGTCAGGCGAACCGGGGCGCGGTACTTGACGGCAGCATCGCCCGAGTCATCAACCTCGACAAAGCCGCCCTCCTCCAGGTGCGCCAGGGTGCGCGAAACGGCAGCGCGCGTCACGCCGGCCACACGAGCCAGGTCGGCACCGGTCATGCCGTCCTTGCTGCGCTCCAGGTAGTACAGACACATGACGTCGGAGCCCTTGAGGCCCAGCCTTGCGCCCTCGGATGTCTTAATGCGCTGGATCTCCTTGTAGAGCCCGCTAATCAGTCCGACAAAATCCTCAAAACGTGTCTCGTCGTTCTGCTGCATGGGAGACGACCGCCTTTCGCTTACATGATGCTAACGGGTAAACATCTTAGCCGCATGTCCGAACCCCCGTACCCAAATATCCCAATTGTTAACCCATCAACATAAAAACCACCACAAAGGGGACAGGCACCTTTGTGGTGGTTTGGGGCATCAATAGGTTCTAGGCGCCGCTACAGCTCCACGCAGGGATTGTCGCGCGTCACAAGCGTCTTAACGACAACCGTCGCTCCCAGATAGCGCTCAAGCAGGTCGGCTAAGCGATCGATCGCGGCCTGGCAATCCCCCATGCGCTCGGACTCTACACACTCAATCGCCAGGAACGCATCGGCCGAATCGTCGGACAGAGCCGTTCGAACGCCGTCGCGCCAGTTCCAGCAGCGGCACACGGCGCCCACATCATCGATGTAGGCGAGCTCGCCGGGCAGCGTCGGGTCATCCGCTTCCTCGCCAAGCGGCAGAAACGCATCGCCACCGTCGGTCACCTTCAAGCGAAGGTCTCCCTCAATCGCATGCAAATCCTCGCCTCCCACGGGAAGCGCGTAGGTCAGCGACACCGTGTTGTAGATGTCCACCGCGGGCGTAATGTGACCCACCGGTTTGCCCTTGAGCACGCGCTTGAGCAAGTTCTCGATCGAGCAGCGGGCGCCCTTTTTGGTCTTAAACAGGCGATAGGCCTCGCGCCATGCCTTGACCGGCGCATTTTCGCTGATGGTATCGCTGGTCAGATGGCGCTCCGCATCGATGTTGGCACGGTCAAGCAGCGTGGCGATTGCATCCACGTCCTCCTGGGGAATCTGAGCCGCGGGCTTCATGCCCTTTACGACCACGACGCCGACCGCCGCCTGTGGAAACAGCTCCCAAAACGAATTATCGGCAACAAAGCCCTTCATACGCTCTCCCTTCATTGTGCGCGCCCGAGCGAGGGCACCCAAACAAAAAGCGCCCTCACAGCGGCCACCTTCAAAGTCCTACGGTGCCGCCACAAGAGCGCTTACGCTGTCCCCATCCGGAGAAGGGGACGATATGTCAGGCGTATTGTAACCCGAGTCATCCGCCCAAGCAAAACCACCGCAAAGGTGCCTGTCCCCTTTATGGTGGTTTTGGGCCTGAGGCAACGCTAGTGGCGGAGTCCCAGCAGGCCGCGGCCGCGATGACGGGCCTCGGCGGACACCTGGGCGTGCGGGCCGGCGGCCTTGACGGACTCGGGCAGGTGCGAGTACTTCTTCTCAAAGTTCTCCTCGAACATCACCGCCAGGTTGTGCGCGGCCTCGTCATAGCGCGCAGTGCTCTGCCAGTACTGGCGCGGCACCAGGATGCCATCGGGCACACCGTGGCACGTCGTGGGAATGTCGACATTGAAGATATCGTCGTGCACGAACTCGCTGTCCTCGATGGTACCGTCGAGGGCGCGGGCCACCAGGGCGCGCGTGTAGGCAAGCTCGATGCGATGGCCCACGCCATAACCGCCGCCGATCCAGCCGGTGTTGACCAGATAGACGCGGGTGCGACCGTCGGCGATACGCTCACCGAGCATCTTGGCGTAGACCATAGGGTCGAGCGGCATAAACGGCTCTCCGAACAGCGAGGAGAACGTGGGCGTGGGCTCGGTGACGCCGACCTCGGTGCCGGGAATCTTGGCGGTGAAGCCCGTCACAAAGTGATACATGGCGGCGTCGGCCGTCAGGCGCGAGATGGGCGGCAGCACGCCAAAGGCATCGCAGGTCAAAAACAGCACGACGCTCGGGGTGGTGCCCATGCCCTTGGTCCACGCGTTGGGGATATGCTCGACGGGATAGGCCACGCGCGTGTTCTGCGTACGGGAGACGTCCGTATAGTCTGGCTCGCGCGTCTCGGGATCAAGGATCACGTTCTCGCACACGGCGCCAAAGCGAATGGACTCGTAGATGTCGGGCTCGGCGATGGGGCTCAGGTCGATGGCCTTGGCATAGCAGCCACCCTCGATGTTGAAGATCCCGCGGCTTGACCACCCATGCTCGTCGTCACCGATGAGCAGGCGGTTGGGGTCTGCCGAGAGCGTGGTCTTGCCCG
>RKAY01000006.1 GCA_014846205.1 Collinsella aerofaciens
CCGGCACGCACGCGACGCCTCGACGATCTCGGGGAAGGCGCGCGCCAGACCCCGCTCATGTCCCACAAGCGGCAGGCTGCGCAGGCCCGGGGCATCGGCGATCACGCCGGCGTCGCCCGGCAGCGCCACCATCACGCGCGCAACCGTGGTGTGGCGGCCCTGGTCATCACGCTCGCGCACGCCGCCAGTGGCCAGCGCATCGTGGCCCAGCAGCGCGTTGAGCAGCGTCGACTTGCCGGCGCCCGACTCGCCCAGGATCATGGCACAGCCCCCAGCCGGCACGCAGGCGCGCACCTCGTCCAGGCCGAGGCCATCAGCAGAAGACGTCACGATCACGCGCACGCCCGGACCAACCAGACGGCGCACGCGGTCCAGATCGCGTTCGAGCTCATCGACCTCGCAGCGGTCGGCCTTGGTGAGCACCACCACCGGCTCGGCATCGCAATCGAGCGCCAACACCAGTGAGCGCGCCACGCGATCGAGCAGCACCTCGCCGGCGCCGAGCGCCTGCACGATCAGCACGCTGTCAACGTTGGAGCAGAGCACCTGGCGCTCACCGCGGGCACGGCCACGCCAACGCTCAAAGCTCGTACGGCGCGGCAGTACGCACTCGATCACGCCCATGTCGTGCCCGGGAGCACGGCGAACCGCCACGCGGTCGCCCACGGCAGGCAGCAAGACCTCGTCCTCGCCACGCGACTTGGCAAACCCTACGGCATGCTCGGCACGAAACGTATCATCGGCAGTCGCCACCAACGGAAACCCGCGGTCCAGGCGCACCACGGCACCGAGCTGCATCTGCTCGGGCTCCTCGGCCTGTGCGCAAAAGTCGTCAAATGCAGCCTGCTGAGCCGCATCGACCGGCAGGTCATCGAACGCCGGAACATCCTGCAGCGCGTCAAGCCCCGGCACACTCGCCAGCAACTCCTCAGCAGATGCGGGAGCCTCGGTCGCGAGCTTCCGACGACGATCGCGCTTAGCCCGCGCCCCCGTCGTCTTTTTCTTCGCCTTCGCCTTAGCCTTAGCCACAAACGCCTCCCAGCACCCAAAATCACAACTGAGCAGGTATTTTAAATCAAAAAGAGCTGGCCGGGCAAAGCCCGACCAGCTCACAAACTTTCCCTCAGCCCTTTATCATCCGCGCGGGAGAAAAGCCAGCAAGGATACCGCAGGGCCCGCCCCGGAAGCCCTTTCTCCCGAACGATTCCGCAGCGCGAAGCGCGAGGACCAGTGAGGGAGAAAGGGCGTGGGGCGGGCCCGGACGAGTACGCTACTCTTTCTCCACAGCGCGCATGATCGCCTTGTAGATCTCCATCAGCGGAATGATCAGGAAGGCCAGGCCCAGTGCGGCGACAACGCCCTTGAGCTCAAGCGTCACGGGGCCAAAGAACATCTCGGCAAGCGTCGGCTGCACGGTCACGATAACCGTCAGCACCAGCGCCAGCGCAGCCGAAGCCCAAAGCCACTTGTTCTGCTTCTTCATGCTAAACAGCGACGCACGACGGCTGCGCATATTGAAGCAGTGGAAAATCTCGACCATGTTGAGCGTGATGAACGCCATCATCACGCCTTCCTCGTCGGCATTGCCGGCAATCATATCGGCGATGTGGATGTAGCCCATGTCAAAGTACACGCCCACAAAGAAGCTCGCCAGCACCAGCACGGTGATGATCAGGCCCTGGACAACGCAGTCCAGGCCCATGTGACCGGCAAAGACGCCGTCCTTGGCGTTGCGCGGCTTGCGCTTCATGATGTCGCCCTCGGCATCCTCCATGCCCAGCGCGAGCGCGGGGAAGCAGTCGGTGACCAGGTTCACCCACAGCAGCTGCACCGGCTGGAAGATGGTAAAGCCGATGAGCGTGGCGATAAACACCGAGAAGACCTCGGCAAGGTTGGCCGAAAGCAGGAACTGGATGACCTTGCGGATGTTGTCGTAGATGCGACGGCCCTCTTCGCAGGCACCGATGATGGTGGCGAAGTTATCGTCGGCGAGCACCATATCAGCGACGTTTTTGGTAACGTCGGTGCCGGTGATGCCCATGCCCACGCCGATGTCGGCGCGCTTGATGGACGGGGCGTCGTTGACGCCGTCGCCCGTCATGGCAACGATCTGGTCGCGCGACTTCCAAGCCTCGACGATGCGGGTCTTGTGCTCAGGCTGGACACGGGCGTATACGCCGTAATCCTCGATGTGCGCGTCGAGCTCCTCGTCGCTCATGCGATCGAGGTCGGCACCGGTAATGGCCTGGCTGCGATCGGCGACGATGCCCAGCTGCTTGGCGATGGCCACGGCGGTGTCGATGTGGTCGCCTGTAATCATGACGGTGCGGATATTCGCCTTGGCACAGGTGCGGATTGCCGTGCGTGCGGACTCTCTGGGCGGATCCAGCATGCCGGCAAGCCCCAGAAAGATGCAGGCACTGCCTTCCTGTTTGGCGAACGCCAGCACCCGCAGGGCTTCGTCTGACATGGCGGCGACCTGTTTGCGGACAGCGGCTCGTGCACCCTCCGAAAGGGGAACGCTTTTGCCGTCCTGCATCTGGAATCCGCACAGGGGCAAAATGACATCAGCAGCCCCTTTCCAATAGGTGCAGGTGCCGGCTCCGTCTGTCACCGTTACCGCCATGCGGCGGGTTTCACTGTCAAACGGCTCCATATTCTGGACAGGGTGCGTGCGGAGCAGGGCTTTTCTGGAAATGCCGCCTTTTTCCGCGGCAATCAGCAATGCCGTTTCCGTGGGGTCACCGGT